>JAVEUY010000429.1:0-2752 GCA_034005315.1 Ignavibacteriaceae bacterium
TCCTCAATATACGATGATAACAAATCCCTGATTGGATTAAGCTCAACAAACTGCATCAATTCATTTCTAATCTTTGAAGCGTGATGCATTCCCTTCAGATATCCGGAATAAAATTTTCTATGTTCAATAACTGCCCTTCTTTCCCCTTTTACTTCAATAGCAAGATCTAAATGTCTTAAACAAGTTTTGATTTTCATTTCATCGTCAATCTTTGTTTGGATATATCCTTTGTTTAAAATTTCTTTTGCTTCAAGAAATATCCATGGATTACCAATTGCCCCGCGAGCAATCATAACACCATCAGCATTTGTTTCTCTGAAAGCCCGTTTAACATCACCCGGATAGAGAACATTTCCATTCAGAACTACAGGAATTGAAACCGCATCTTTTACTTTTGGTATCCAGCTCCAGTCTGCATCACCTTTATGTCCCATTGATCTTGTTCTGCAATGGACAGTTAAAGCTTTTATTCCAACATCTTCAAGCCGTTTAGCAACCTCAACAATCTGAATAGAACTATTATCCCATCCAATTCTGGTTTTTACAGTAACCGGAAGATCAACCGAATCAACAACTGCTTTAACAAGTTTCGTCAAATACTGAATATCTTTTAACAAAGCTGAACCTGCTCCGTGACCAACTACATTTTTAACCCAGCAACCGGCATTTATATCAATCATATCAGGATTTTCAGCTTCAGCAATTTTAGCTGCACCAATCATTGATTCAATATTGTTTCCATATATCTGAATACCAACAGGTCTTTCGGCTTCTATAATTTTTAATTTATTGTGTGTTCGCTCATTCGAACGGACTAATCCTTCAGAGTTTACAAATTCTGTATAAACTACATCTGCACCTAGCTCTCTGCAGACCAATCGGAATGAAACATCTGTAACATCTTCCATTGGTGCAAGCAGTATTGCTTTATCTATTTCAACTTTTCCGACTTTGAACATTAAACTTAATTTATTGATTATTTTCCAGTGCTTAATATAAATATTTGGATTAAAATTATTGTGCTGTTGATGAAAATGTAACTGCGCTTTTTATTCAATTTCTGTTATCTCTTTTAACTTTGGATTTACGGTATATTTTTTCATTAAATCCCTTGTATCCTGAAATGCCTGATACATTTTTTTCTTTTCTGTTTCAGATAAAACTATAGTTGAATCACTTTGAAATGTTGATGGTAGAATCACATATTCTTTTCCATTAGATGTGTTACCTTTAAATACCCAGGTTGGAATGTAATTTACTTCATTGATAAAGATTGTATCAGTAGTAAAATTTTTAGTGATGTTAAAAGTAATTATAATACCAGCATCTTTATATCTGTCTCTCTGATTTGAAATAAAATTACCCATTGAATAAGCAACAAATCCTGTATCAAGTTTTCCGTAGATTGAATGATAAAAATCAACCGGCTGTAAAACGTGCGGATGTCCGCCGATAATAATATCTGCACCAAATTCAATAACTTTATCAACAGCTTCCCTTTGAGATTTTACTGGTTCCCTGATATATTCATCTCCAAAATGGAAATGAACTAATATTAACTCTGCATTATTATTTCTTGCAGCTTTAATATCCTGTTCAATCAGATTGAAGTCTATAAGATTGATTAAATAATCTTTTCCTTTTGGGATTGGATTTCCATTTGTTCCATAAGTATAAGCAAGAATAGCTATCTTAATTCCGCTTATATCAAAAATCCGGATGGAATCTCTATCATTTTGGGAAGTGTAAGTGCCTACATAATTAATCTCACGTTTAATCAATTCATCAATTGTTAAAAGAACTCCTTTTTCACTTCTGTCAAAGGAATGATTATTTGCAGTTACCAGTAAATCAAATCCAACTGATTTTAAAGCGTCAAGATAATTAACCGGAGTGTTAAATAAAGGGTAACCTGTATAACCTTTGTTTTCTTTTCCTGCGGTAACAGTTTCCAGATTTCCAAAAGTAAAATCAGATGACTCAAGATATTTTTTTACATTTCTATAAACTGGAGAGAAATCAAAGCTGTCTTTACCAACTTTGGCATATTCAAACTGCGGACTGTGACACATCAAATCACCTACAACAGAAATGGTAATAGTAACAGTACTATCGGATTTTATAACACTTTTACTATCATCAAATAATTGAGTTGATGGGATATTAAATACGAAGCTTGATAAAACTGATAAAGTAATTATTATATTTTTCATATAATATAAAACAAGGCTGAGCTATTTCTAACCCAGCCTTATATCATTAATATATTTTAAGCTCTTATAATTTAGGAGCTTTTCTGGCAGCCTTTACTGCCTGAACATCATTTCTGACTTCCTGACATAATTTTCTGAGATCGCTCAAGCCTTTGCGTACTCTTGTACCTGCAGCAGCCTGTTCTTTCACATAAAATTTTTGGAAATCACCTTCCAAACTTTGAACAAATTGTACTAGTTGATTAAATTTTTCCATTCGAACCTCCTATATGTTAGTGAATTTATTATTTAATGTTTTCCAGAATTATTTCTGCAATATCTTTAACAGCAACTTCATCTGTTTTTTCAAAATGCTTTACTCCGTCAGTCATCATTGTCATACAAAACGGACAGGCAGATGCAATTGTATCAGCTTTTGTTTCCAATGCTTCTCTTGTTCTCTCTTCATTAATTCTTCCGCCTTCATCATCTTCAAGAAACATCCTTCCGCCGCCTGCTCCGCAGCAAAATCCCTTACTCTTATTTCTTTTCATCTCTAC
>JAVEUY010000430.1:0-2746 GCA_034005315.1 Ignavibacteriaceae bacterium
TATGTGAACAGAGGATGAATTTAATTTGGTAATTTTTAAAAACTATTTATTCTTTAAATTAATCCTTCTTTATAATCAAATCAAGCTTGGTTGAGTGATAAAAACAGCTTTTACCGTCCCCTCTACCGTCCCCCGTCAAAAAATAAACCGGAGTAATTTGCTTATTTACACCGGTTTATGTTGCTTAATTGGTAGCCCCAACCGATAATGATCGCAAGAATGACTATCCCGCTGTAAACGGCATAGATAAGGTGCGGTGTTCCAAAGATCACTCTCAAGTCGGGCAAGTTCTTCTGCGGTCATAAAAGCTTTAGAAATACAGTTTATCTTTTTAACATTTCAGTCATCTCCCTGTAAAAGTAAAACGATTTTATCGTGGCCCCAAGTTCATCACCAAAGAGATCTTCAGGCCTGAACAAACCCGCAACATATTTTTCCATAAAATCGTAATCTGCCTTATTGTAACAGAAAATCTTCTGATCAAGAAATTTTCTTACTCTACGCTGCATCGCTATTAATCTTGGAGTATCCTTTGAATTAATAAGGACCGGATGTAAATCGTTATCATAGTTTTCTTGTGAATAAAGTGAAATGATTTCGCCACGGCAAAACTCATAATTTTCAATTCTGGTCATCCCAAAAAGGAGGGTAAGATTTTTCAGGTCATTGAAATCAACGGATTTCAGCATATGTTCGCTATCAAGCAAATACCATGTATCATACAAATGCCTGATTTTGTTTTTAAATCCCAGAAATTTGTTTCCTTTGAAGTCTTTCCTCCTGGTAGAGATCATTGCAATAATCTTGGATGCCCATAATTCCGCCGGAGAAAAAGTTTGAATCGAAATCTTCGGGAAATCTTCAATCTTAAAATGGTTTGGCCAACTGACTTCCTGAACGCCAAAAATCGTACTACAATATCTATATCCAAGGTCTAATTCTACAGAATATTCGCTTGCGTAAACTACTGAATTATAATTCATTTTTAATTGAATAAACCTTTCATCATCAGGCGGTATTTCCTCAAAGCCCATGTTTAGTTCACCTGCAATTCTTTGAAACTCCCCGATATGTTTTCTTTGTAATTCTCTTATTTCACCCCGATCATCTTTTCCCAGATTCGGATTATTAATGAAATCCAGGTCGAGGTCAACAGACAATCTGTACACATTGCCGTAAAGAAAAACGATAGCGGAACCTCCCATCAAAGCAAAATCATTGCGAAGAAGCTCTGATTCACTGATTTTGTGAAGGATACGCTCCATATGGAGCACTTTCTCGACAACGATTATTTCAAATTTAGATTGATCTGCAATAGCTTTTATTGCATTTTTATCATTAATTATCCTGTCCATAATTAAAGAAGTTTTCGGGTACGTAAATATTCCAGGTTTTATTAAGCTCGCCGGGAACATTTCTTATCAATCTGAAGGGTGTTCTGCTTTTATATAAAGACAATCTTCCCAGAAAATTATCCGGAAGGTTTAATTCCTGCTTATAATGTTCAAACAGCAATCCAACCTTTGATGACAATGATGGAATTTGATATTCAATCAGATAGCTTAATATTTTTTTATCATCAATATTTTTAATCCGTTTTAAGGCAAAGAAAATATTCTCCCATCCAAGGGCATATTTTGGAAACCGGATACAGTCGAGTATGGTCCGCTCAATATCGGTAACTTTAATGCGCTGATTATCTATGTTTACCTCAATTATTCCAAAATCTTTGCCCAGGTTTGTATTTTCAATGGATCTCGGAAATAATTCGTCAATCTGCCGGACGGTAGTCCCCGAAATATACAGACGGTTGGTCGTAACATACCTGCTCAGATTATGGTATTCCAGCGCACTGTTATATCGTAAAATGATCTCATCATAAACGCTGGCTATTTTACTGATTACATCACTAAAATAAACATCCTCCCGGTTATTTCCGACAATAAACCTTCCTCTTCCCTTATCTCCCAGATTTCTTATAAATCCTTCATTCTTCATCTTAAAAATTAAATCATCAATTAATGTTATTGATAATTCCGGCAAAAGGTCATTTATTTCAGTCCTGGTCAAGAACTGGTGTTGCTTAAGTCTTTTTTTTATTTCTGCAAGAGGAACGGCTATTTTATTAAGGTCTGATAATTTATACTTTATCTCCGCCAGTGAAGTCTTCAGAATAGTATAACCATGACGATGAGGTTTTAATGCATTTTGTCTCACTAATTCTCTTAAAGCACGGTCCAGAGTAGACTTCGAATAAAAACCAGCAGGTAGAATCCTGATTAATTCTTCTTTTTTAATCATATGAATATCAGGATGAGCATCAATATAATCAACAATATTCAGAGCAGTAGCTATATCTTTTGATGAAGCATTATCAGCGCTCATGTCTTGAGTAATTGCAATGTTTTGTCAAGCAAACTTAACAAATATATTAATTAACTCAGTAATTGAAGAAATTTTATCGGCATTTAAGGTTCTATGGTCTTTCTTAAAACCAGCAGTTGAAAAAAAAGCACTTTTATCCTGAGTAGATTTAGCATTTTGTCAAGCATACTTAACAAAATGAAGAAATAACTCGTCAGAACTTACAATATCTCACGCTGTGTATTATTATTATCAGCCATATTTTATTTAGCTGGGACAATTTATCGAGCATAACCTCTAGCAGGTGAAGAAGCGTGACTGTTGGCAAATGTGCAAAACAAAATGGGAAATGCATAAAGGAGTAATCCTTTTCACATTTCCC
>JAVEUY010000431.1:0-2745 GCA_034005315.1 Ignavibacteriaceae bacterium
GGATTCTTTTTATTTAAGTGACGGTATAGAAAAATACCCCCGGAAAATAAACCAGCTATAACTAATAATGCAAAAAACAATTCATAAATGATATTTTTTATTACATTTAAATCTCCCGGCCAATTAATCAAACCATCGAATTTGCCAACAATAGACGTTTGCTTGAGCTTATCCCCGGGAATTTTTATTTCATATTTATTTTTATGTTTTTTCACAGCTGTTGTTGCTAATTCTTTTTTGCTTATAATATATTTCTTATTAGCCTTTTCTATTTCAATAAGGTTAATATCTTTTAAAATATTATCTGAAGAGACTAACAAAAGCTCCCTGACATATTCATCTTTAATTGACCATAAATGATTAAGTGTCTGCTCAGTTATTATTATTTTTTTGCCGGAAGGAGTAATGCGGTAAAGATCTAGTTTATATTGCGAATTAGGCGTAATAAACCGCACATTAACTTTAATATCATTTACTATAGTCGAATCTATAATATGTTTAACTGTTTTTATAGAAACTATAGTTCCTAATAAAAAAAGAAATAAGATAATATAATTGATTAGTTTATTATTAAACTTTGGCATTAATTAAAAACAAAGTATTTTTGTAAAATAAAACTTATAGAAGTAAAAATTACACCACCAAAACCACCGACTAAGTAATGCCTCAAAAACTTTCTATATATTTCTTGGGATAATTCTTTTTTTAAGAATAAATAAAATTTTTCATTAAATAATGAATAAATAAGAAAATTTATTTTTTTCATATAATAATATGATTATATATACTTGTTTTTAAAAAAACCATCTATAAAAAATCGACGACATTCCTTAGAAAATAGCAAAAAATAGATTAAGCGCAATGTTACGTTAATAAATAATAAAATTAGTTTTATATAAATAATGGGGTTTAATAATTTATCTTTTGGTATTTCAAACCACTTACCGCTACCTTTTTTCCTTACATTAAACAATTTTTTTAAATTCTTAATGTTTAAATAAAAAAGTAAATTTGCAAAAAATACCTCCCCGACCAAATCCTTAGAATTTGTACCTTCAGAACAATATGGTACTTTATAGTTTTTAAAGATACTTGCTGTTACAGCACCAGCAGAAGAAAAATTTTCCCAATTTTTCTCAATATGTAAACGTTTCTGCGACTTAGCTATTTCATACATTTTTGTTCCAGGATATGGGGCTAAATTATTAAATCTTGCCCTATCAACACCTACTGTTTTCGCTATTTGTAATGAATTTATCCTTTCAGCATAAGTTTCTTCTGGGAAGCCAAATATAAAAGTAGCTTCTGTAGTAAAACCAATCTCTTTCGCTAGCTTAATTGCATTAATATTATCTTCAACAGTTTCACCTTTATTAATAACTTTCATTAAATGATTTGAAGATACTTCAAACCCTATCATCAAACTGTCAAATCCTGATCTTTTCATTTCCAATAAAATCTCTCGGTCTATACTATCTGCCCTTGTTTGAACTCCAAACGAACATTTTTTTTCAAAACCATGTTCTCTAATCATTTGACATAATAGATATACCCTTTTTTTATCTCCGGTAAAAAAATCATCAAAAAAAGTAATATTTTTTTGTCCTTTTTGATTTATTAAGTATTTCAATTCTGCTATTACATGATTATTATCCCTGGAACGGTATCTTCTTTTTGTTATGACCCTCTGGCTACAAAAGATACAATCAAACGGACAACCACGCGAAGCTAAAATAAAACCTAAATCATAATGGTTTTGATCAAATAAATAATAGGGAAACATTTCTAACAAATTTATATCAAAAGGCTCTTCAGAGTTTCCCGAAAAAACAATCTTTTTTTGAGAATCCAAGTAAGCTATATTGGGTATACTCCAGAAATCTTGTTTACCGGCTTTTAACATATTCATTATTTTCAATATTGATTTTTCACCCTCTCCTTGTACAACAATATCAACATTTCCTACTTTTAATACTTCTTCAGGCGCTACTGTAGGATGTATGCCACCCAAGATAACAATCGCTTGTTTATCCAATTTTTTTATTATCTTGGCAAATTGATAGGCTCTCCCAGCATTCGTTGTCATTGAGGATATCCCAAATATTCTTGGTTTTTTCATTTTCTTAATTATTTTTTTTATTTTTTTATTAGTAATATTTTCTATCTCTTCATCTAAAATTGCCACTTGATAACCATTTTGCAATAAAAAACCACTTAGAATACCAATGCCTAAAGGGATACTTCTTGGTACAAAACTTCTAAATAGACCTAATTTTTTATTTGAAGGCGAGATAAAAACTATATCTGGACAGTTATTACTATTTTTCATTATTTTGAATATTTATTCTTTATAAAATCTTTCATTTATATTCTTAATTATATCATTATAACTCATCCTTTTATACGTAGCAGAATCTTTTCTTAATTTTTTATAATGACGTCTTTTTCCTTCTGTTCTTAATATATGTATCTCATAAAATAACTTAACATAACTTTTAATAACATTAATTAACGATTTTATGGTTGTAGCTTTCTATTTGCCAGAAGCTCTAACTGAAAGAAAGTTTGGCACCTCAGCATATAAATACCCTTGCCGAATAAGTTTAATAACAATATTAGCTTGATAAAAAAAACCATAACTTTCTAGATTGTAACCTTTCAAAATAGATCGATGATAAAATACTGTACCATTAGTGTAATTAACATTTGTTCCAAAAGATAAATTTATAATGAACCTATAAAGGG
>JAVEUY010000039.1:0-12508 GCA_034005315.1 Ignavibacteriaceae bacterium
TAGAACAGATGGTAACTCTTACAGAGGACAGTATTAAAGTAGCTGATCATTATATTATTGATGCCAGGAAAAAGAGAATAAAACTTGGTCTTGATCTTCAGGGCGGTATGAGAGTAGTGCTTGAAGTTAATACTGCAAAGCTGTTAGAGAAGATTGCCAATAACCCTGATGATGTTTTCAGAACAGTGATTGCAGATGCTCAGAAAGAAGCAGCAATTACAGATGAATCTGTTGTTAATATTATGGGAAGAGAATTTCAGAAAAGAAATATCAGGTTAAGCAGATACTACGGAACAATTCGCCAGGATGACAGCGAAATACTTGATGAGCTAAAGAAATCTTCTGAAGATGCAGTTAACAGGGCTATGGAAATTATAAGAAACAGAGTTGATCAGTACGGCGTTTCAGAACCTTCAATCTCAAGACAAGGAAGCAGAAGAGTTATTGTTGAATTACCCGGTGTTGCAAAAGAAGAAGAAGCTAAGCAATTATTACAAGGTACAGCATTATTGGAATTCAGATTGGTTAAAGATGCTGAATTAACTTTTCCTATTATGCAGCGCATTGACGATGTACTTGCAAAGAGAACAAAATCCGGTGTTAAAGATTCACTTGGTAATGAAATTGCATCAGCAGAGGATTTAGAAAAAACTGATACAACTGCTGCTAACGATACAACAAAACAATTATCTGAAGAAGAATTTAAAGCACAGCATCCGTTCTTTTCTGCCGCAGTTCTTAATCCGCAAAGCCCTTATGCTGATGCTTATGTAAACCAGGAAGATAAAAATAAAATCGATTATTGGTTAGCATTACCTGAAGTTCAAAAAGTTATACCCGATAACGTTGAGTTTGTATTTTCTGCAAAGCCGATCAATTCTCAGGATGGTAAAAAAATCTATCAACTTTATCTTGTAAATAAAACTCCTGAGTTAACAGGCGGAGTTATAACAAATGCTCAGGCTAATCTTGATCCTAATACTTCTTCGCCCATTGTAAATATGGAAATGAATTCTGAAGGCGCAACGGAATGGGCAAGAATTACAGGCGCAAATGTAGGCAAGCGTTTAGCTATAATGCTTGATGGTGTTGTCTTTACTGCTCCAAATATAAAAGGTAAAATTCCCGGCGGCAGATCACAAATTGAAGGCTCTGCTAATCTTGATGAAGCAAAACTTTTAGAGATAGTTCTCAAAGCCGGCGCTCTGCCTGCACCGGTTGATGTTATTGAACAAAGAATTGTCGGTCCTTCACTTGGTCAGGATTCTGTTTCAAGCGGATTCAATTCTGCATTATTCGGTTATCTGCTTGTTGGTTTATTTATGATTATTTACTACAGAAAAGCCGGAACAATAGCTTCAATGGCACTTGTACTTGTTTTACTTTTTATTATGGGAGTGTTAGCCGGATTTAATGCTACACTTACATTGCCCGGTATTGCCGGTATTGTTTTAACAATTGGTATGGCTGTAGATGCTAATGTTCTTATCTTTGAAAGGATAAGAGAAGAAATGGCAACCGGTAAAACAATGAGAGCTTCTGTTGATAGCGGTTTCTCAAGAGCATATTCAGCAATCATAGACTCCAATATTACGACATTCTTTACAGGAGTTATTTTATACCAGTTCGGCACCGGTCCTGTTCAGGGTTTTGCTTTAACACTTATGATTGGTATTGCTACTTCGTTATTTGGTGCATTAGTAATTACAAAACTTATGATGGACTACCTTGTTGCAAAGGGAGCCAAAATCAGTATCGGTTAATTTTTATTGAGGAGTTAATTCATAAATGCGAGTATTTCATAATTTAAATGTAGATTTTTTAAGTAAGAGAAGATTTTTCTATCTGGTTTCTCTTTCCCTGTTTTTAATTGGATTGTTTAACATAATTTTTCGCGGATTAAGTTTTGGTATTGATTTTAAAGGCGGTGCCGAAATCGTATTACAGTTTGATAAACAAATCGATATTGCCCAGATTAGAGATAATGTTGAAAATATCGGACTTGGTAATGTGGAAGTAAGAACTTTTGGCGGTGAAACCGGAGTTCTTATCAGAACCGAGATGCAGGATATACCTTCAGATGTTTATCCAAAAGTAGTAAGCAATATTGAAGAAGATATTAAAAAGATATTACCTGATGTTGCTTATGATGTTGTTGAACAAACCAATAATTCTGTCACTTATTCATTCCCGAATCCTGACACTACCAATCTTATTATTAATCAATTGGCTTCATTTGGTTTCCAGACCGGCAAAGTTTCTGAAGAACCAAATAATACTCAGATGAATGTGCGGGTTGCTATTTCAGATTGGATCAAAATAAACTTAATGGATAAGATAAAAGACAATCAGTTTACAGTGCTTAAAGAGGATAAAGTCGGACCAAAGGTTGGTGAAGAGCTAAAGCGGGATGCCGTGATAGCAGTTCTGTTATCTTTATTGGTAATACTAATTTATCTCGGATTCAGGTTTAAACTTATATTTGCAGTTGCAGCAGTAGCGGCTTTGTTCCACGATGTGCTGATTACATTAGGTTTATATGCTGCTTTATACGGCGTGATTCCCGGTTTAAATCTTGATATTGATCTTTCTATCGTTGCGGCATTCTTAACTCTTGTTGGTTATTCCATTAACGATACTGTGATTATATTTGACCGCGTGAGAGAAAATATGAAAATCCATAAAACCATGTCACTATACGAAGTAATGAACAAGAGTATTAATCAAACAATGAACAGAACAATAATTACTTCGTTTACAACTTTGCTTGCAGTGTTTGTTTTATTACTTCTTGGCGGTGATGTGTTAAGAGCTTTTGCATTTACACTTCTTTTCGGTATAGTTATCGGAACTTTCTCATCTATATTCGTGGCTTGTGTATTCGTTTTTGATTATGCCGACAGGTCAAAGAAAAAAGTTCAATTTACATAACATTGTTTTTAAAAATTAAAAAGCCGGTGAAATTATTCATCGGCTTTTTTTTATCAGCATCATCTTAAGCAGCAAATCTTTTTAAACAAATCCGGTAACTCTTTTTCCTCTCTCTCACTTAAAAAAAGTTACAATTAGTTTTGTTCTTTTTTATTTTCCCACAGTTAAAACTGTAGGTTAAAAATATTCACACAATCTGAATAAAAGAGAGAGTTCCTCCCCTTCTCTTCCTAAGAAAAGGGGACGGGGGTTGAGTTCATTAATTTTTTTAATTTAATTAGAAGAAAACATCTTCAATATAATTTATCACTTTATAAAACTGTTTTTTGTCTTTCTTAATTACAAACTCACCCTAAATCCCTCTCTTAAAAAGAGAGGGACTTCCTCCTCTTCTCTTCTTAAGAACCTGTGTTAAAAATCAGAAAAACCGTTAAAACGGTTTTAATTAGTTTTGTTCTTTTTCATTTTCCCATAGTTAAAACTGTGGGTTAATAATATTCACATAATCTGAAAAAGAGAGAGTTATCGCTATTGCCGGAGCTTCTGTTTTTAATTCTTTAACTTCAAAAAAATTACATCGTTATAAATATTCTCTCAACTTTATAGTGAAGTTGTTACTGCTCTTTTACTGAGGCAGTGCGGAAATTATAAGTTGCCGATATTTTTAAGTCGTGAATGGAGTTAAACTTTAACTTAAATTAAATGCTGTCATTATTCGATTCACCTTGGTGAACACAGAATGACAATAGAAATTTCTATAAACACCATTTGTTATAAAAAAAGTCCCTTCTCCTTTTGGAGAAGGGATTTAGGGATGAGGCTTTTTTTTTATTACTTAGCCAATATCATTTTTCTTGCCTGAGTAAAGCCAGGTGCTGTCAACTGATAAATATAAACACCGCTTGGCAAGATAGAATTTGCAATGTATAATGTTGAATGTGTACCTGCATCATAATATCCATCTACTATCACATCAACTTCTTTTCCCAACATATCAAATAATTTTATTGTATGCCATCCGCTTACAGGTGACTGCCAGCTTATTTTAGTTCCCGGGTTAAATGGATTAGGATAATTTTGTTCAAGTACAAACCTGTCCGGAATCATATTATTATTTACTGTAACGATTTCACTGTAACAGTAATTACCGTTGAAATCAATTTGTTTTAATCTGTACTCCAACGATTTAGCAGTCAGTTCAGAAGCATCATCTTCATAAGTGTAATACTGCGGATCGGTTGTTGTGCCCTTTCCTTCTTTATATCCAAGCAGCAGCCATTCACCAGCAACACCATCAGCAGCACTTCTTCTGTAAATTTCAAATTGATGATTATTCAACTCTGAAGCAGTTGTCCATTCAAGTAAAATTTTATTTCCATTGTGAGAAGCATTAAACGATGTCAGTTCAACGGGTACATTATTTTCATCCATAGTTAAAGCTTTAATACACAAATTGGCTGTATGAGCGGGCCAGGGAGAATCTTCATAATAATACATATCCTGCCAGTGAGAGCCGTCCCAATAAAAACTTTCATTTGGTTGAGATGTCGAACTAACAATAGTCATATAAGCGTCTGTTACTAAAAGAACCGGTACTTCAGAAGTTCTGTCAAACGGATGACCGCCTTTTGATAAACTGACATAGACATAAAAATCATTCCCTGAAGCCAGATAAACTGCTGATGTAAGATCTACTGTGTGGAAACCTGTAAATTGTTCAAAACCTGTTTGAGAAAATAATTCATTCTGAAGCTGACCATTCTGAAAAGTATCATAAATCTTAATTGTATAATTAACACTATCAGTAGCAGTAAAGAAGCTGACGGCAGTAAGATATTCATCAGACGAAGCAGTAAATGCATTAAATCCTTCACTGCAATCTGTTTTAGTTGCTCTCCAGCCGTGATAATCGTGATAATAGATATGATCATATTTTAATGGTTCAACATCTTTAAATACTACTGCTCCCATTTCATCATGTTTACCGCAATATTTGTCATAATAAGAAATCCAGAAGTATCCGCTTAATCCCCAGGAAGAACCCCAACTGTTTTTAATCAGCCAGGCACCGGGCTGTGGAGCCTGAGTTACCTTATTATCATCCCATCCAACAATTGCAACAGCATGATTCGGTTCCATTGATGAAGTTGGCGGCTGGTAGTGAATATAGTTTTGCATAAATGCACCATCATAAGCCATACAGGTTCCCATCACACCATATTCCATAATCATTTGTTTTAATATGTTAATGTTGCTTAAATCCTGATTCGCATTTAGCCAGTAAACTTCTCTTGAATAATAATAGTGATAACTTGCATTTTTTCTTGATGGCGGGTTTGTAAAAGATTGTCCGTCAATATCACGGACTGCACCTTCACCTCTTGTAAGATAAGCTGAAGCTACTCGGTAATCTCCTCCTTCGTGCACAATTAAACCATTGCCTGTGGGCGGAGTCAGGTCCTCGTTAAAGTACTGATTAAAACCATTCCACCAGTCAAGATGATATTCTGCTAAATTTGGTTCACCTGTTTCTCCGTTATTAGCCCAGGCACCGGTCATCAACAGATTTCCTTCCATTGCAGACATCGTTCCGTGAGTCCAGCATGTTCCGCCTTGCTGATTTTTAACAGATGTTACATAGTTAGTGCCTCCAACATTACGGAGGTCAAAAGTTGATGGTATCTGTGCAGCAATGCTGACGTTTAAGATAACAACAAGAATATAAACAAAAAGCGAAAAATAAATTTTCATAATAACCTCAGAGTTTTAGTGAATTTATTTGGTTGAATTATTATCGTTCTTAGCTTGTGAAGAAATAATCCTTTATTGATGCAGAGCTGAGCAGATAATTCAAGGAAAGTTTCCCTTAGCGAAGTATTTTTATTGCTGAATAATCTATACAATTTTATAATTATTTCTCTCCTGACTTCAATTGTTAAATTGACGATTTAAACTTATTCATTTTTAATTAAAAAAGCTTTAAGTAATTGAATAAAGTAAGGATGTTTAATTTTTTTATAATGACTTCCTCCCCTTCTCTTCCTAAGAGAAGGGGCTGGGGGATGAGTTCATTTATTTTTTTTATTTAAGTAGAAGAAAACATCTTTAGTATAACTTATCATTTTATATAATTGTTTTTTGTCTTTTTTAATAGCTAACTCACCCTAAATCCATCTCTTAAAAAGAGAGGGACTTCCTCCCCTTCATTTCTTAAGAGAAGTGGTTGGGGGATGAGTTCATTTAATTTTTCTATTTAAGAAAAGAAAACATCTTCAATATAACTTATCATTTTATATAACTGTTTTCTGTCTTTCTTAATGGCTAACTCACCCTAAATCCCTCTCTTAAAAAGAGAGGGACTTGTTCCACTTATCTTCTTAAGAAAAGGGGCTGGGGATGAGTTCAAATGATTATTTATACTAAAAAATAAATTTTTATAGAAGAGATTGGATAATGAGTTCAGGAATTTAAAAAGCTTTATAAAAACGCCTCTCAAACTCCGAACAACTTTTTAAACTCATCATTATTTTTCATTGAGTCAATTATAGATTGTTCTTCGTCTGTCGATTTTTTATTTAACTGCTTTGCAAAATCTTCGCTTGAGATTACTTTACAGGAGCATACTCTTGCAAACTGACTTAAATTAGAATCTGAAGTTATAACTGTAGTTGTTTTAGGTGATTTAGATTTTTCAATCTGTTTTTTAATTTTTTCATCTGCGGTAATATTCTCTGAATAAATTATTTTGATTTTTCCTGCATTAATTTTCTCTCCGGGATATCCATCCAGATGCAGACTTACAATTGCTTTTTTATCCTGAAAATAACGCTGCATCATTAAGACAAGTTTTTCTCTTGAGGTTTGTTTTTCTTTCCTCTGAATTTTTATGAGTTCAGGAATTTTGCCAATCAGATTATTTCCATCTATGATATAACTGATCACACTTATCTTCCTTCAAAAAACTGATCGCGTTTTGTTACTTTAAGATCCTGAAGCTGAGGTGCTTTAACTCTTATTTCAAAATTATATCCGCGGAATGTGCCGATTGGATTCCAGGTAAAGTTCATAACCCAGCAATGAAGATCGCGTGAAATCCTTATCTGCGGTGCTGAAAATTCCTGTCTGGTTAAATCATAACTGCTTGTAACAGAAAACTTCCACTTTGGAGAAAGATTAAAATTAAAACTGCCGTTTATATTAGAGTTTTTAGTAAGACCTGCCGGAACATTACGTGATTCATTATAATTATAATTAAGTGACAGATCCCAAGGAATGGAGAAGTCTGCTTCTTTTTCATTATACAATCCCTGATAAATACTTCTTTCAGATGCCTGTAAATATTGATCCTGCTGAAGTGTTGTGCGTGTATCTGTTTCAGTTGATTTAATTCTATCGCCTGAAATTGAGAAAGACATTGATAAGCTTAAGTTTGTTATTCTTAATAATCCTTTTCCATTACTAATTAAATATCTGTTGATATTTCCTTTCTCATTATAATCATAAGGAGAGAATGAAGTAGAAGCCTGCATATTAAAAAAATCACTTATCTGTGTCTGGTATTGTAAATTCAAATTGGAAAACTTGTACTCTTTGGCAGCAAAATTATAACTTATATTAGCTCTTACATCCAGCAGTTTAATCTTATTTGCTTTTGATGTTGTATCAGTAAGATCAGGAATTGTTTTCATTTCAAACACATTACCGATTGAAAAGCTTATACTTTGCTGTTCCTGGTTAGATGGTTTACTGAATATTTCCCTTTCAAATTTGTTATACTCAACCGTATTGCCGGATGAATCAACAAAGGAATCAAAATATCCCCAAAAAGGAGTTGAGAAATCCGGTGAGTAACTATAGCTTATTGATGGTGTTACTACATGTCTTATTGCATCAATACCAAGTGATCTTATATTAAACATTCCATAAAATTTTGTTGATGCAGAAACACCCATTGGAAAAGTTCTTACCATATTGATTTCATGTAAATCATCTGTCTTAATAAAATATTTACCTGTATCATCAACAGCCGTTGAGCGTTCTATACGTTTATTATACCAGCTTTCGTTGTATCTGAAATTGGGAGAAATACTAAAGTAACCGATCTTTGGTGATAATGATGCACTGATATTGTGTTGTATTCCGCCTCTTACATTAAGATGACCATCGATTTTATTTCTGTTATTCTGAAACTGACCTGAATAATTAAAACCAAAACTCTCATACCAATCCTGGCTGCCGGTACCACTCCTGAACGGATAAGTTTGTGCAAGTGAAAATGTAAGATTCGGCAATACTTCTGATATATTATTATTCTCAAAGTTTTGCGTCCTTGAATAACTGATTGACATACTGTTGCCGGATTCTTCCCATTGTTTATAATAAGTTGCATTTGAAAGAGCTTCATTTCTCAGAAGTTCATTAATATCACTTATGTTACGCTGAATTCTGTTTCCGGATAGAAATTCAAGTTTGGCATCAAATCGTGATGTTGGTGTAATAGTCTGATTATGATTCCAGCGGATACGCCATTCAGTACTTTCAGATCTGTTTACATCTGTTTCCTCACCTTGTATAAATTTCCCAAAACTTCCTTCAACATTGCCGGAATAACTATATCTTTTCGTATAACGAAATCTTGAGTCAAATTTATAACTGCCGCGTGTGTAATAATCAGCAGTAAGATTAACATCCATATAATCACTGATTGCCCAGAAGTAACCAAATCTTGAAAAGTATGTTCCATACAATCCATCAGAGCCAAATGCCGGCGGAATAATTCCTGATCTTCTACCAGATTCAATCGGAAAAACTGCAAAAGGTAATGGTATCGGCAAAGGAACTCCGCCAAAATTTATAAATATCCATTCAGCAATTAGCTGCTCTTTATGAATCACTTTCATCTTACTTGCTGTAAAATAATAATGAGGACATTCCGGATCATCGCAGGTTGTAAAAATTCCATCTTCGATAAAGTAAGTTTCTTTATCAACTTTTTTGATTTTAGTTCCGGTATATTTTGATCCATCCTGTTCTGTTTTTGCCAGTGAAATAATTCCCTGCCCTGTTTTAAAATTATACTTCATCGCCTGACCTTCGTAAACTTCAGCACCTTCTTTAAGAACAGGAGCGCCGTCAAGTTTTCCTTCAAGCGTATCCGAAGGAACACCTTCTGCAACTATATTATTGGAATTAAAATCTATAAAGATATTTTCACTTTTTATTTCTGTAATCTTGTAGTTGATACTGCTCTGCCCGTACAGACTCATCTTTTTTTCTTTAACAAAAAAGATTAATGAGTCTTTTGAAACAGCAAAAACAGTAGTATCAACATCATAGGTTTTACCGGAAGGTTTTGGAACAGATAAAGTATCAGTTAAAGCTAATGTTGAATCAGAGGAAATTATTAACGAATCTGTTTGCTGAGAAAGAGAAATTCCCTGCAGAAGAAATAATGCAAGAAGAGTAAAAAAGTAAAACCTGTAATTTCTTTTAATCAACATCAGAAAATCATAAATAAATCTTAATTCAGTTAGTTGTTATAAAACACCAGAGAAGATGCGCCTTTTATTCCGGCTTCATTTTTTAGTTTTGCAGGTAACACCAAAACTCTTTGTCTTAAAGGTAACAACACTCTGCTTGCAATGGTTTTTCTTGTCGGATTAAATAATGGTTTACCAAAACCTGCAACACCGCCGCCAATTATGAATGTACTGATGTCAAGAAGATTACTTAAAGATGCCAATGCTGCACCAAGCTGTTTGCCCATTCTTTCAATAACAAATTTTGCATAAACATCTTTTTTCTCAGCGGCAAGTTGTATTATTTTCGGAGAAACTTTAGACAAATCATTACCAGTCAGCTCCCATATTTTCGAATCAGGATAATCTGACAGTTCACTTCTTACAATTTCCCTTAAATAAGAGTTACCGGCATAAGCTTCAATACATCCTGTAGATCCGCAGTTACATGCAGGTCCGTTGATATCAATAGAAATATGTCCGACTTCTCCGGCAGCACCAAATTCACCACGAAATATTTTTTTATTAAAAACAATTCCACCGCCCACACCAGTACCAAGCGTAACCATTACAAATGAATCAAACTTTTTACCTGCACCAAATATCAATTCACCTATAGCTGCAGCATTAGCATCGTTTTCGATGTGTATTTTATATCCATATCTGCTTTTAAGTATTGGTCCGAGTTTTACATTTTTCCAGCCGGGAAGATTGGGAGCGTTTTCTACAATACCTTTTTTGATCTGCACAACTCCGGGACAGCCGACACCAATACCTTGTATCTTCAGTTTGTTTTTTTCAAGAATCTCATCAATACCTTTACATATATTAGAAATAACTTTTTTTGGTCCGCCTTCTGCCTGTGTTTTTACTGAAAGGCTTTTAATTAATTTTCCGCTGTCAGATACAATACCGATTTTAATATTAGTGCCGCCAATATCAACACCTAAAGCATATTTTTCAGATTTAGTCATTGATGTATTCTCTGTCATTATTTTGAAAATTGAGTATCAACTAATTTTAATTCTCCCGGATAAGTAATATTTCCGAAAGGAGAACTTACAGTAGGCGTAGCAAAAAGTGTTATCTTAGAAGATGAACCCTGTACACCGCCTAAAGCTAAAGCAAGATTTACAATACTTTCGTACCCGCGGTCTTCAAAAAACTTAACGAGATCTAAATTAATTCTGAGAGGAATTGTTGTAACATTACCGGTTCCGGGCACTGTAACAGGCTGATCAAGTTCACCGGAAATTGTTTCTTTATCATCAAGGAATAACCGCCATTTAAAGTTTTGAAGAGTTGCATCGGATTTTTGATAACCACCGGTTCCGTCATTCGGATTTTTTGCTTCAACATTAAGTACAAAAGATGCAGGCAGTGTACCCTTTGCAAAAGCAGCAGAAAGGTTTATCAGATCTAATGGATTAAAATCACTTAGTTTTGATTTGCCGGAAATTGATACTCCGTTTATGTTAAATCCATCTACCTCACCGACTTTAAACTGCAAACGTGATAAATTAGTTAATGTCTGATAAACACTGCATCCGCCTATTACTAAAGCGAGTATAATTACAATGGAAAAATATTTTTTCATTTTAGTTTCCTTTTGATTGTTCGATTTTTTGAATTATAATTTCTGCAACTTTAAGCGCTCGTAAACCGTCTTCGCCTGTTACAATAATTTTTTTATTATTAAGCACAGCATCCGCAAAAAGCTGAAGCTCATATTTAAGTGCATTTACTTCCTTAATTTCCGGCTGTTCATATATCAGTCTTTTCTTTTTATCACCAACACCAATTTCTCCAAAGGAAACTGAAGACGGTAAAGCCGGCTGATCAATCGGAAGTAAGCGGTATATTTCTGATGCACCGGTTACAAAATCCAGAGAAATATAATGATCCTTCTGAAAGATACGCATCTTACGCATTTTCTTCTGCGATATCCTGCTTGCAGTAACATTAGCAACTGCACCGTTTTCAAATTGAATTCTTGCATTTGCAATATCAATATGATCTGACACAACTGCAACACCGTTTGCATCTATCTGCTTTACTTCACTTTTTATAAAACTTAAAATGATATCAATATCATGAATCATTAAATCCAGCACAACCGCAACATCTGTTCCTCTTGGATTAAATTGTGACAGCCTGTCTGACTGAATAAACATAGGATCCGATATAAAAGATTCAAGAGATAGTAAACCGGGATTAAATCTTTCAATATGCCCGATCTGGAATTTCAGATTTTTTTCTTTAGCAATCTTTACTAATTCTTCTCCCTGCTCTATCGCTGCAGTTATTGGTTTTTCAACAAATACATGGATATTCTTTTCAAAACATTTTTTAGCAACTTCATAATGCGCACTTGTTGTTGCTGCTATTGAAACTGCATTAACTTTCTCAAGTAATTCATCTATAGAATGGAATGCAGTAGTTTTAAATTCATCTGCAGTTTTTTCAGCTTCAGTAAAATTTAAGTCAAACACACCAGCAAGATTACAATTGGCAATTTGTGTAAACATTTTTGCGTGCAGTTTTCCAAGATGCCCGACTCCGATTACACCAACATTTAGTTTTCCCATAAAATTTATTTCGTTTGAATTAATGTATAACCGATTATTTTATCGTAACCGCCATATTCAGGATCGCGGTACCAGAGAAAAATATTAAGATCATCAGTTGTCTGCCAATCGTTGCCTTCAAGAATTATCCAGTCCTGGTTTGTAACATCTTTATAATCACCGTTAACAACCACATACTGATAATCATAAATACCGCGTTTCAGCTCAAGTGTAAGTTCAAAATGATCTCCGTTAAATTTCATTTTATTTTTATCAGTTACTCTCCAGTCATTAAAAGCACCAACTAGATAAATATCACCATAAACTTCCTGCGGCGGTTTAATCTGAAAAAGGACATTCATATAAGTTGAATACATATCCTTTGCCGGTTTAAGTGTAAAACTGCCGTTGTTGTCTTTAGAACTTTGTAATAAGAACCTTGTATATTCCATCCCATCAAACTGTGCTTTAACATTTTTTGAATTATAAATA
>JAVEUY010000432.1:0-2738 GCA_034005315.1 Ignavibacteriaceae bacterium
AAAATTAATTTTAATGCTTTTGAAATACTGATTTATTTGTTTCCATTTAGGTTCACCAGGTGTAACTTGATAAATCCCCATCGAACTCAACACATACCAAGCACTCATTTGACCGCAATCTTCGTTTCCAATTAAACCGTCGGGTGTCTTGGTGTAAAAATTATCTAAAATATACTTTACTTTTTCATTCGTTTTTTCTGGTTTTCCAACGTAATTGTACAAATACGCCATGTGGTGACTTGGTTCGTTTCCGTGAGCATATTGCCCAATTAAACCGGTAACATCAACCTGTTCTCTACCGGTAGTTTTGCTTTCGCTGTTGAACATTTCGTCTAATTTGGCTTCAAATTTTTCAGGTCCACCATAAGCTTCAATCATTCCGTAAACATCTTGTGGTACGAAAAACGAATATTGCCACGAATTACCTTCGGTAAAATTATTGTTGACTTCTCTTGGGTCAAAAGGTTTGTCCCAACCGCCGTTTTTCTTTGGACGCATAAAGCCCGTTTCCCAATCGAAAATATTTTTCCAATTTTGAGAACGCTTCATGAAATATTGGTAATCTTCTTTCTTGTTTAAAATTTGAGCCATTTGAGCAATACACCAATCGTCATAGGCATATTCCAAAGTTTTAGAAACGCTTTCGTGTTCGTCGTCAATCGAAATGAAACCGTTTTTCTTGTAGGCATCCAAACCTAAAACATCGCGCATAGCTGAAGCTTTACTAGCTTCAAAAGCTTTTTCGTAATCAAAACCTGTAATGCCTTTTGCCATCGCATCTGCAATTACTGAAACGGAATGATAGCCAATCATACAATCGGTTTCATTGGAAGCCAATTCCCAAACCGGTAATCTTCCACCTTGTTCGTTTTGTTTGATGAAGGTGTTGATGTAATCAGCAGTTCTTTTCTTGTCAATTAACGTGTACAACGGATGCGCGCCTCTAAACGTGTCCCAAAGCGAGAACACCGTGTAATAATCAAATCCTTCGGCAACATGAATTTGGTTATCTCTACCGCGGTATTTTCCATCTAAATCTTGCGCAATGTTTGGTTGCATCATGGTGTGATATAAAGCGGTGTAGAAAATCGCTAATTTGTCTTTATCATTGGAAGTGACTTCAATTTTTGATAATTCTTTGTTCCAAAGTTTCAATGCTTCTTCATGTACTTTATCGAAATCCCAATGTTTGATTTCAGAGCTGTTTAGTTTGGCACCTTCATAACTGGTTGGCGAAAGCGAAACTTTTACAAGGATTTTTTCGCCTTTTTTAACTTGTTTAGAGAAACTCATAGCCACTTTTGATCCAGAATATTCTTTTCTATTACTTACTGAATCGGATATGAATTTATTCAAATTCATCGGTTTGTTAAACTCAATTCGGGCATACACATACTGGTCGCGTGCCCAAGCTTCACTTCTTCTTAAAACTTCAATTGTTCTGTCATCAATTACTCGAATTGTTCCTTTTAATAACTTATCGCGATGATTCAAATCCAAAATTATATTCGCTTGTCCTGATTTGTTAAAAGTATATTCATGAAAACCAACACGAGTTGAAGTGGTTAAACGCACATCGATGTTGTGTTTGTCCAACTTCACGGAGTAAAATCCAGCGGAAGCTTTTTCATTGGCATGCGAAAAAGTGGAAGAATATATTTTGTTATCAAACGAAGGTTCTCCCATAGTCGGCATCAACATAATATCGCCATAATCCGAAACACCGGTACCATTCAAATGCGTGTGCGAAAATCCGTAAATCAAATTATCCGAATAATGATAACCACCACAGCCATCCCAACTGCCATCGATTCTTGTATCGGGAGAAAGTTGTACCATTCCATAAGGCACAGTGGCGCCGGGAAAAGTATGTCCGTGACCGCCTGTTCCAATAAATGGGTTGACGTGTTTGGCGAAATCTTGTGCAAAACCAAAAGTGGTTAAAAATAATATGGGTAAAAGGATTTTCTTCATTTTAAACTTTTTTCAAAGTATAAAATTGAGGAAAAAAAATTAGGAAAGCAATCTAAAGTCTAAAATTATAAAACCGCAGATTCGCAGATTTAGTATTTAATCTGCGAATCTGCGGTAATTTTTTTAAGATTTAATTCGCAAAAACGCCTCTTTTGTTGATAATTGGTAAATCGGCTGTGGCTTTTTCGTTGATGGTGTTTACACGGAACACGAAGGTTTTATCATATAATTGTCCGTTTGCGAAATAGGACAACATGAATTCGTTATTCAATTGTAAAACGTTGTTTTCCAACAATTCTACTTTAACTGCGGTTCTTGGTTCAACTTTAGCAAATGCATGACGGAATGTTCCTGTTCTACGTTCTTCGCCATTGATTAAACCATAAGCGCGTGAAACTACCATAGCCATTTCCAACAAATTATCAGTGTCGTTTACTAAGTAAGCGTACCAAGAATTCTCCATAAAATCGTCGTTCCATTCTTGAAAAGCTACAATGTGAACGCCTTCTACTTTTGGGATGATAATATCTTTTTTCATTTTTAAATTAAAAGTAACCACAAGGCACACAAAGAATGCACAAGGAGCACAAAACTTGGTGAGCTGTGAGCTTTTTAAAAAAACTTAGCGCTCTTTGTGGTTAAAAATTTATATACTCGATTTGAATTGCTCTAAGAAACGAACGTCGTTTTCATAAAACATACGGATATCGCCAATTTGGTACAACAACATCGCAATACGCTCCACTCCCATTCCGAAAGCAAAA
>JAVEUY010000040.1:0-12471 GCA_034005315.1 Ignavibacteriaceae bacterium
GGTAATTCAGGATGCAGTTGATAATCTTGAATGGGTAAAAAACAATAATGAATTAAAATTGATTTTTATAGCAGGTAATGAACCATTCACACAAGGTAATATCAGTTATAAAGAGGTTTGTAAAAAAGCTATCAGGAATGGAATAATAGTCAACACAATCCATTGTGGTAATTATGATGAAGGTATTCAGACAATGTGGAAAGATGCTGCGGATATTTCGGATGGTAAATATATGAACATAGATCACAATGCAGATATAGTGCATATTGATGCGCCGCAAGATGAAGAGATCATTAAACTTGGTCAGGCTCTTAATAAAACATATTTACCTTTCGGCAATTATGGTAACGAGAAAAAAGCTTTACAGAATCAGCAGGATGCAAATTCAATGGGTTTAAGTAACGAAGTAATGGTTCAGAGATCTGTAACAAAATCCGGAAGTCAATACAATAATTCAGGATGGGATCTTGTTGATGCAAATAAAAACGGCTTGATAAAGATTGAAGAATTAAAGAATGAAGAATTACCTGATGAGATGAAAAAAATGAATACTGCTGAAAGAAAAGCCTATATTGATAAAATGAGTAAGGAGCGGGAACAGATTCAGAATAAAATTAACAAATTGAACCTGGAACGCAGTAAATACATTTCACAAAATATACCTGATAACAAAAACAATAACACTCTTGATGCTGTAATACTAAAAACAATCCGTGAACAAGCCAGACAAAAGAACTATGTATTCAGTAACTAACTCAAATATCATACTAAGCTTGTCTGAGCATCTTTTAATAAAAAGTTTTTACTGTTAAAAGAAAGAAATAAAATGAAAAAAATATTTAGAATAATTTTTCTACATTCAGCTATCTTATGTCAGTTAACTTTTGCAGATGGATTTATCGTTATTCCCAGTCCTCATCCGCTGCCGAATCCATTTCCATTGGAAGTTGTATATCATAATGTTGATGTTAAAATTGATGAGCAGTCAGCAATAACCAAAATTGATCAGGCATTTTATAATCCAACAAACTTTCAACTTGAAGGCTTTTACATTTTTCCTGTTTCTAAAGGAGCAGTAATAAATAATTTAAGCATGGTTATAAACGGGAAGGAAACTAAAGCTGAATTATTGGACGCTGAAAAAGCAAGAAAGATTTATGAAGATATTGTAAGACAGATGCGTGATCCTGCACTGCTTGAATACAGTGAACAAAATATTTTCAAATTAAGGATATTCCCTATCGAACCGAAAAGTGAAAAGAAAATCTCAATCAGTTATTCTCAAATCCTTGAATCAGACAATAACTTATTTGAATACATCTATCCTTTAAACACTGAAAAATTTTCTGCTAAACCATTAAAAAATGTATCGGTAAAAATTGATCTTAAATCATCTGAGTCATTAAAAAATATTTACTGCCCTACTCATAATGCAGATATTATCAATAAAAGCGATAAGCACTCAATAATTTCTTATGAAGAAAAAAATACTAAACCAGATACTGATTTTAAGATTTATTTCTCAAAGAGTTCTTCGACAGTCGGATTATCATTACTTACTTATAAATCGGGTATTAATGATGGCTACTTTTTACTTAGTGCAAGTCCATCAATTGAAATAGATAAAACTGATATAGAAAACAAAGATATTTCTTTTATTCTTGATGTCTCCGGAAGTATGAGCGGTGATAAACTTGATCAGGCAAAGAAAGCTCTTAACTATTGTGTTAATAATCTTAACTCAGGTGATCGTTTTAATATTATAAGATTCTCAACTGAAGCATATTCGTTATTCAAAAATCTCAAACTTGCTGAAAAGGAAAATATCAAAGAAGCTAAAAAGTTTATTGATGATTTAAACGCTATCGGCGGAACAAATATAGAGGAAGCCTTTACTTTGGCTTTTAGTAATTATACTGAATCAGACCGTCCGCATTTTGTAGTTTTTATTACAGATGGAAGACCAACAATCGGTGAAATGAACAATGAGAAACTTGTAAAGAAAATTTTAGGCTTGAATAAAAAGAAATCAAGAATATTTACTTTTGGTGTTGGAGATGATGTAAATACTCACATACTGGATAAGCTGACTGAAGCAACCAAAGCGTGGAGAACTTATGTAAGCGATGAAGAAGATATTGAAATCAAAGTATCAAATTTTTATGATAAAATTCAATCACCTGTTTTAAGTCAGATAAAATTAGATTTCGGGAATATTGAAGTATATCAAACTTATCCAAAAGATTTACCCGATCTTTTTAAAGGCTCTAATCTTCTAGTCTTTGGAAGATATAAAGGATATGGGAAAACAAAAGTTACTTTAAACGGAAATCAAAAGGGTAAAGAAAAACAATTTATTTTAATTAACAGCTTCACAAAATCCGATGCGGATTTTAGTTTTATTCCAACGCTCTGGGCATCCCGCAGAATCGGACATTTACTTGACTTAATAAGATTAAACGGAGAAGATAAAGAACTGGTTGAAGAGATAACCAATCTCGCCCGTGAGCACGGAATAATCACTCCATATACAAGTTATCTGATTATGGAAGATGAAGAAATAAGAGTTCGGAACGGAAGATTGTCGGACGATTTACAAACTGTACCTCAAAGACCGGAGTTAAAAAAATCAAATCAGGCTGATTATTACAGGATGAACGAAATGACCGGGAAAAGCAGTATTGAAGTCAGTAAAGAATTTCAGGAGATGAACACTGCTACAAATTTCAGTCAAATTCAACAAGGAAGTAACAGGCTGTTCTATACTAATTCAAAAGGACAAAACCAGAACTTAACAAATCAGGTAAAAAATATTTCAGGCAGAGCTTTTTATCAACAGGATAAGTTTTGGATAGACAGCAAGCTACAAAAACAGAATATTAATAATGTTAAAAAAATAAAATTTAATTCCGAAGATTACTACAAATTATTGAACAAAGATCCTCAGACAGCACAATTTTTAGCATTAGGTCAAAATGTGAAATTTTATTACCAGAGTGTTTTTTATGAAGTGTATGAATAAGTTTACAATATTTTTGTTGTGAATAAAGTAATCTTATAAACAGTAATATCTTTTTAACAGAATAAAATAATAACCGGTTGATAATTCAAAGAAATTTTTAAACTTTAATAAAAATTTTCTTTGCATAAAGTATCCACATCAATCCTAACCAAATAAGAATATAAAATATTGCCCAGGCAAGTGAAGCATTAATTGGTGATAGCCAGGAAAGAAAGAAAGTATCGAACAAATAACTTTTTATTGTTACAGTATTTCCATCTGCACCAGTCCATTTTACCATATACATTATTCTTCCTACAATTCCGGAAAGAAAGAAAACTGTTATTGCATTCATTCCATAAACGTGAAAAGGTTTAATCCACCATGTTTTTTTCTTTACATCAATAAACCAATAACAGAAACCTAAAAAGAGTAATGCAAGTCCGCCGGTATATAAAACATAAGAGCTTGTCCATATATTTTTATTGATTGGAAACCATCCATCCCAAACCCATCCGGCAGCCATTAAAATAACACCCCAGGTATAAAGCCAGACAGTTTTTGTTGTTTGATCTTTATCGCTTCTTAATAAATTACCTGTAAAAATACCAAGCATTGCTGAACCAATTGCAGGCAGTGTTGATAGTATTCCTTCAGGATCCCAAACTTTTGATGCAGACCAGAGATGACCTTTTAACAGAAGATAATCCAGCCATGCTGCAAGATTTGTTGTAGGTTCATAGTTTGTATATCCAACTCCGGGCACCGGAATCAAACTCATTAATGCACAGTAAAGCACCAGAATAATTGCAGTAAACCAATATTGAAACTTTGTACTTGTAGAAAGGAAAAGAATTGCAGAAACCAAATAAACAACAGCTATTCTTTGAAGAACTCCCGGAATACGAATAGTGCTCCATGAAAATTCATGTCCAAATAATAATCCGAATGGAAAACCGGCAAGGATAATTCCCAGAGCAAAAA
Organism: Ignavibacteriaceae bacterium; assembly: GCA_034005315.1. Classification (GTDB taxonomy): domain Bacteria; phylum Bacteroidota; class Ignavibacteria; order Ignavibacteriales; family Ignavibacteriaceae; genus IGN3. Next base: position 3,986 of record JAVEUY010000040.1, read on the forward strand.
GAATTATTGACCGTCTTAGAATATTAAGATAAAGACTTTTTTTATTTCCTTCGGCAGCTTTTCTTTTACTCAAGGAATAAGAAACAGCAACACCGACAATAAATAAAAAGAATGGAAATATCAGATCAGTTGGAGTGCAGCCATGCCATTTAGCGTGTAATAAAGGAGGATAAACAGCGCTCCAGGTGCCGGGATTGTTAACAAGTATCATTCCCATTATTGTAATTCCCCTGAACACATCAAGCGAAAGCAAGCGTTCTGAAGTTTTCATAGTCTCTCCATTCGTAAAAATTCTCTGACCAAAAATAAATAAACTTCGGTGAATAATACATAAAGCTTTAGTATTTTTAATAAGTCATTTTTAATTGAATTAAAACTTAATTTTATTTCAAATAATCCTGAATAATTTCTGGGTTAATGTGATAAACAAGGAGCATTAATGAAAAAAATTATTTTTATAACTATGCTGACAACAATGATAACAGCTCAAACAAAATTTAATGATGTCAATGAACTGGTAAACTTCGGCGAGTTTACCAAAGCAGCAGAATTGATTGGCACGAAGGTTAAATCAACACAAGTTTCAGCAGAAGATAAACTTGATCTTTTGTTTGAAAAAGAAAGACTTGACAGAATAAAAATAGATTTTAATAAAACTGCTGAAGATGTTTTAAAATTTATTAATAAATACTATCCTGATGTTAAAGAAAAAGATCTTGTTAAATGGGAAAATGATGGCTCACTGGAATTTAAAGTTATAGATGGAAAGAAATGGTATTTCTCAAGATCAGCACCAAATCTTTTCCGTATAAATAAAGAAGCAAAAGAACAGAAAATATCAGTTGACGGATTTAAAAAAGAATCTAAAGATTTGTTTCTCGAGAAACATATTCCATTAATACTTGATGAATCAGCTAACAGCCAGGAAAGACTTGTAAAACCCGCTTCATTTAAGTTAAACTACACACTAACAGTTGATGTTAATGCAGTTCCTGATGGAGAAATTATTAAATGCTGGCTGCCATTCCCGAGAGAAGGTCATCAAAGACAGGTAGATGTTAAATTACTTTCCGTAAATACGGATGAATATGTTCTCGCTTCTAATGATAATCCGCAGCGAACAGTATATCTGCAGAAACCTGCAATTAAAGATCAGCCGACTATTTTTAATATGGTGCTTGAAGTTACTGGATATAATGAAATAAATTCTATCCAGCCGGATTTAATAAAATCGTATAATAAGGAATCCGGATTATACAAAACCTATACTGCGGAAAGAGCTCCTCATATAGTATTTACGGATAAAATAAAAAATCTTTCAACCAGCATTGTCGGTGATGAATCAAATCCTTACTTAATTGCTAAAAAGATTTTTACCTGGATATCAACCAATATTCCGTGGGCTGGTGCAAGAGAATATTCAACTCTTGAAAATATACCTGATTATTGTATAAACACTGGTCATGGCGATTGCGGAATTAAAACACTTTTGTTTATGACTCTCTGCAGATACAACGGCATTCCGGCTAAATGGCAAAGCGGATGGATGCTTCATCCCGGAGAAATAAATTTGCACGATTGGAGTGAAATTTATCTTGAGGGTTATGGCTGGGTTCCGGTTGATCAGTCTTTTGGTTTATTAAATTCGGATAAAGAAGATGAAAAATATTTTTTTCTCGGAAACACAGATGCTTATCATTTAATTGTAAATGATGACTATTCAAGACCTCTGTTCCCTGCTAAGATATTTCCCAGAAGTGAAACTGTTGATTTTCAGCGGGGTGAACTGGAATGGCGCGGCGGAAATATTTATTTTAATCAGTGGGATTATAATATGAAAGTTGAATATAAATAATCAGGAACTATTATGAAGCTTTTTTTAACTCTGTTCGTTTTAATAACTTTTTATGCAAACACTCAGGCACAAAATCAAATGGAAAATCTGAATACTATTATTCAAACTGTAAAAGAAAAATTTGCTCCGGATAAGAGAGTTGCTTTGTTTAATGTCGATGCTGTTGAAGATGGAAATAATATAATTATTAAAGGTGAAACAAATATGCCGGAAGCAAAATCAGTGCTTATTAATAACCTTAAAGCTGCCAACCTGAAATTCGATGATCAGATTGAAGTTCTTCCATCTGAAAAACTAAATGGAAAAGTTTATGGAGTGATAAATCTTTCAGTAGCAAATTTACGATCCAAACCGGATCATCCTGCTGAATTGGTAACTCAATCAATACTTGGAACGCCAGTAAAAGTATTAAAGAAAGGACAGGATGGATATTATCTTGTTCAAACACCTGATGGCTATATTTCATGGCTGGATAATGATGGTTTTCAGTTTATGGATAAGGATGAGTATAACAAATGGGTTTTATCAGATAAAGTTATTTATTTGAATGCATACGGACTCTGTTACTCTCAACCTGACGATAAATCCCAGCAAATATCCGATTTAGTTGCAGGAAATATTTTAAAATTTTCAGGAGAGGAACAAGAATATTTCAAAGTCGAATTTCCTGATAAGCGAATTGGCTACATAAAGAAAAATGATTCAAAATTATTTTCTAATTGGTATGACTCTAATAATCCAACAGATGAAAATATTTTAAATACTGCTCATCGTTTTATGGGCACACCTTATTTGTGGGGCGGAACATCGGCTAAAGGAATGGACTGCAGCGGTTTTACTAAAACAGTTTTCTTTTTAAATGGTATAATTCTGAACCGCGACGCTTCACAGCAGGTTAATGCAGGTGAATTGGTTGATACTGAAAATGGCTGGGAAAATTTACAGACAGGAGATCTTTTATTCTTTGGATTTAAAGCTACACCCGAAAAGAAGGAAAGAATAACACACGTTGCAATCTATATTGGTGATGGTGATTTTATTCACGATGCAGGCAGAGTAAAAATAAACAGCTTTAATCCTGATAAATCTTATTACAGTGATTACAGAAAGAGCGGATTTATAAGAGCAAAAAGATATTTAAATTCTGTTGGCAGCGCTGGTATTGAGAAAATTCTTGATAACAGCTTTTATAAACTTCAATAGATTTATTTTACTTTCAGTTATTTTAATAGTCTTTGCACAAAGTATAAATTTTATGCAAAGACTATTTTATTTTAAATCAGTTAAGTCCTAATTTTTTAATTAATGCATCCGGTTTTGGCTCACGTCCTCTGAACTTAACATATAAAACCATTGGATCATCACTTCCGCTTTTTTCAAGAATATTTCTTCGGAATTTTTCTGCTGTGGGGCGATCAAACAAACCATTTTCCATAAATGCTTCAAACGCATCACTATCTAATACTCCAGACCATCTGTATCCATAATATCCTGCTGAATAACCATCACCGCCAAATATGTGATTGAAGTTTGTGCTTTGATAACGCGATGCAATTTCAGGAATCAACCCAATTTTATTTAAGCTTTCTTCTTCAAATTTTTCTACATCAATATCTTTAACATCTGTCAGCATATGCCAATCCATATCAAGGATTGCGGCAGCAAGATATTCCAGTGTTTCAAATCCTTTATTAAAATACTGAGAGTTGATAATCTTTTCGATTAACTCGTCAGGAATTACTTCACCTGTCTGATAATGCTTTGCATACATTTTTAACACATCAGGATGAGAAGCCCAGTTCTCCATAATTTGCGAAGGCAATTCAACAAAATCAACAGAAGATCTTTGTGCACCGGGATAAACTGAATTAGTAAACAATCCGTTTAATGCATGACCAAACTCGTGGAATAAAGTATTTACTTCATCAAAGCTAAGTAAAGCAGGTTTATCTTTTGTCGGCTTGGAAAAGTTTCCAACATTTATAATCAGCGGAGTAATAAACTCACCATCCATATTTGATTGTCCGCGAAATCCGCTCATCCATGCACCGGCACGTTTACCGCTTCGCGGAAAATAATCTGTGTATAAAATTCCGATATGAGTTCCATCAGCTTCTTTAACCTCAAATACATCAACATCAGGTTCATAAACAGAAATATCATCACGTTTAATAAATGTAATTCCATATAATTTACCTGCAACATCAAAAGCACCTTGCCTTACATTTTCCATTTTGAAATACGGTCTCAGCATTTCTTCATCAAGTGCATATTTATCTTTCTTAACTTTTTCTGCATAATACCACCAGTCCCATCCCGCCAATTTGAAATTACCGCCTTCAGCATCGATAAGCTTTTGCATTTCAGCAGATTCTTCTTTCGATTTTTTTAATGCAGGAGTCCAGAGATCAGCTAAAAATTTATTTACTACTTCAGGATCTTTTGCCATGTTTTTTTCGAGTTTAAAATCAGCAAAAGTTTTATAACTAAGCAGATTTACCTTTTCAATCCGAAGCGAAATTATTTTCCTGATAATTTCTTTATTATCAAATTCATTGTTGTTATTGCCGCGCATCAGATATGCTTTATAAAGTTTTTCTCTTAAATCTCTTTTCTCTGAATATTGCAGAAACGGTGTAAAGCTGGTTCGCTGTAAATTAAAAGCCCACTTTCCTGTTAAATTATTTTGTTCAGCAAGTTCTGAAGCTCCCTGAATTGCAGCTTCGGGCAAACCTTTTAAATCTTCTTTATTTTCAATTATAAAAGCAATCGCATTGGTTTCTTTACGCAGGTTATCACCAAATTTAAGACTTAGCATACTCAGTTCTTCGTTTATTTTTTTAAGTCTTGTTTTCTTTTCTTCATCAAGTCCAATTCCATTGCGAACAAAATCAGTATAATAATTATCCAGAACTTTAAGCTGCTCTGCTGAAAGATTTAATTTATCTTTCTCGTCGTTTATAGATTTGATTCGCTGGTAAAGTTTTTCATTAAGAAAGATATCATTATTCAACCTTGATAATTCGGGAGTAATTGTTTCTGCAATCTTTTGAGTTTCATCATTTCCGTTTGAACCGCTGATATTAAAAAATACGCTTGACACTTTTCTAAGCAGCTTACCGCTTTTTTCGATCGCTGCAATTGTATTTTCAAATGTAGGTTTAACAGGATTGCTGATGATTGCATCAATCTCTTCACGTTTTATTTTTATACCTTCATTAAATGCCGGCAGATAATGTTCAATTTTAATCTGATCAAACGGCGGAGTTTGAAACGGAGTTGAATATTCAGCAAAAAACGGATTTTCGTTATTCATTTCCTGAGCAAGCATATCAGATAAAAAAACATTTGTAAATAAAAAAAATAAAATTATAAGATACTTAATATCTTTCTCTCCCTTTATTAAAAATTATTTGATACATCTACTAAATTAAAACCTAAGCTTTCCCGGGTTCTTCTTTTTTCTTACCAAACTCCGGATCAATTTTAACAAGAGCTGCTACTATAAATCCCGGGATTGTAGAAATCAAAACCCATTCAAAAAATCTTGGATATCCGATTTGCTCCTGTAATGCACCTGAAAACATTCCCGGAAGCATCATCCCAAGCGCCATAATACCGGTGCAGATTGCATAGTGAGCAGTTTTATGTTCACCTTGCGAAATCATAATCATATACATCATATAAGCAGTAAATCCAAAACCATAACCAAATTGTTCTAATGCAACAGCCGCATTTATTAATATAAAATCAGTCGGCTGAACATGAGATAAATAAACAAAAGCAAGATCCGGTGTATGCATAATAATTACCATCGGCCATAGCCACCATTTTAATCCTTGTCTTGATATTACATAACCACCAATCAATCCACCTGCAGTTAAAGCGATTATTCCGATAGTGCCATAAACAATTCCGACTTCAGAAGTTGTTAAACCCAATCCGCCGATTTCTCTTGGATCAAGCAAGAACGGTTGAACTAATTTTACTAACTGAGCTTCTGCAAATCTGAAAAATAAAAGAAACCCAAGAATGTTCCATATATCTTTCTTCTGCATAAAAATTACAAACGCTTTAAGGAACTCAATGAACGGAAGCATAGCTTCATTTTTTGTTTCGGATTTTTCATACTTTTCAACAAATGCTGCTACATTAGTTCTAAAAATTATAACAAGGATAATCACCAGCAGAATTGTTGAAATAATTGTATCCCATGGTGATTGAATACCGAAAAGTGAAAGTATAAAACCAATTAATAAAAATGCCAGATAAACTGTAATTGCAAAAAGGACAAATCCACCAGCAAGCATCCCGATTTGTGAACCACTTAGTTTTTTACCTTTTAGTGATCCTTTATCTTCAGTAGGAAAAGGTAAAATGAATTTATGATAAAAAAATAATAAAATGAATAACGCACCGGTTATCATAAATACTATAGACCAGGCACCTTTAAAACCCATTGATGGTGCTAACTCACCGGCAATAACAACTAAAACACCGGAACCAACAATTGTAGCAACACGATAGAAAGTTGAGCGTACTCCTACAAAAGCTGCCTGCTGCGATTGTTCCAGGCTTAACATATAAAAACCATCGGCAGCAATATCATGAGTTGCAGATGCAAATGCCATTATAGCAAAAACACTTAAAGTAAGCTGCCAATAAATTGTAGTCGGTACACTAAATGCTATTCCAAATAATGCTATTCCAACCAGCAACTGCATGGATACAGTCCAAAATCTTTTTGTTTTAAACATATCGATAAATGGACCCCAGGCAAACTTTAAGAACCATGGGAAATATAAAAGACTTGTAAAAAAAGCAATGTCAGTATTGGATACTCCAAGATTTTTATACATCATTACTGAAACAGACATTACCATTACATAAGGAATACCTTGTGTAAAATATAAAGATGGAACCCAAGTCCAGGGATTTCTATAAGTAACTTTTTTATCCGACATTTACACTCCATTAAGTTTTATCATTGCCTTTTAGTTTTTAAGCGAGTCTATAGTTTAATCAATAACTCTGCTTTTTATCTGAATCAGATACTGGCGCAATGACAGGGTTTATAATTGTTTAGCCATTAAAGCAGCACCAAATTCAGGTGAATGTTCTGCTTCCATTATTTTTACATCATTAAAGCGTCTTATTACTTTTTCATTAAACAAATAAGAAAAATAATTCGGTTTTGTTAAGATACTTCCAATCAGTGATACCTTAAGAATATCTACTTTCAATTTTTCTTTCATAGAAATAACGTGCAATAAAAGTTCATCTGCTTCGTTTTCAAGAATTCTTTGTGCGACCTTATCCCCTATTTCAGCCGCTTCAAACACAACCGGAGCAACAGAGGCGATGTCAAAATTATTTCGATATACTTCAGTTATTAATTGTTCGGGTGTTGAAATAGAAAATTCCTTATCAAGCAGATCAGCAATTTTAGTTGGTTTCGCACGTCCATCCATAAATCTTGCAACTGCATTTAATCCTTTTCTTCCGATACGATAACCACTTCCTTCATCGCCGATAAATCTTCCGAATCCGCCAACGCGATGAATTTCATCCTTTTCATCTTTTCCAAACATAATTGATCCTGTGCCTGCAATAAGGATACTGCCGGCTTTACCTGAAAAGGCACCTTCCAATGCAATTCGTGCATCGCTTTCCACTCTGAATTTATTTATTGCAACCGATTTGTTTTTGGCATCTGCAAAGATTTGTTTTTCCAATAGTTCAGCATCACTTCTTCTTCCACCGCCGGTTGTGCCAATAACAATTGATTCAACATCCTCGATAGATATTTTTGCAGCGGAAATACATTCATTGATAAGATTAAAAATAGTTTCCGAAACTGTTTCTGTTCCGATAACCAGAAAGTTTGAAGCAGCACTAACAGCTTCATATACTTTATTAAAACTAATATCGGTAAGGATACATTTTGTTTTTGTTGCTCCTCCATCCATTCCGATTAAATATTTCAAAACATCACCTTCAGATTTTTTTATTAAAATTAAGTTTTAGTGGATAATAAATCCAAGTATTAAATACAATATACCGGTAATAACCGCGGCTGTTACAGCATAAGGCAATTGTGTTTTAACATGATCAATATGATCGCTTGCAGAAGCCATTGACGAAATAATTGTAGTATCAGAAATTGGTGAGCAGTGATCACCAAATACACCTCCGCCAAGAGCAGCAGCAACAGTTATATATAAATTAACATCAAGAGCCTGAGCCATCGGTATTCCAATTGGAATCATTATTGCAAAAGTCCCCCAGGATGTTCCTGTTGAGAAAGCTATGAAGCAAGCTACTAAAAAAACTATAATCGGAACAAAGTTTGGAGATAACCATTGCTTTGATAATTCCGCTGTATAATATCCTGTGCCCAATTCCTTACAAACAGTTCCGATTGCAAATGCAAGCATCATAAGCAATGCAAGCGGAATCAAACCGCTTATGCCTTTAAATATCAAATCGATAGTTTCACTAAAAGAAAATATTTTTTGTGATGTATAAAGAAAACTTGCAACTATAATCGAAGTGAGAACAGAATATAAAACCGCAGTTGAACCGGAGCCTTTTCCGATTGCAATAAATATTTGTTCATACCACGGATATT
>JAVEUY010000041.1:0-12452 GCA_034005315.1 Ignavibacteriaceae bacterium
GTGCTCTTCCGATCTTAAAATTTCCTTGTGGAAAAGGCTTAAACATTTCAACTCTTTCGGTATAATCATTTAAATCAATTATCCTATTAACATAATTACCTGTTCCAAATTTCACACTTTTTCCACACTCATTACAAATTTCATTTTCCATAATAATCAACTCAAATAAGTTAAATACAAATAAATTATAGGTGAAGAAAACAATAGCGAATCAAAGCGGTCAAATATTCCTCCGTGTCCGGGAATTAAGTTTGATGAATCTTTTACCGCAGCATCACGCTTCATTAAAGATTCAACAAGATCGCCGGTTTGTCCGAATGTTCCGATTATAAATCCAATTATTATTACATCTTTAAGTGTTAAAAAATCAAGCACTAAATATTTTGCAGCTATCATTGTAAGTATTGCAAATACAAATCCAAATACTGCACCTTCCCAGCTTTTCTTAGGACTTACTCTCGGAAAAAGTTTATGTTTACCAAGTGCTGTTCCTCCAAAAAAAGCAGCAGAATCACAAATCCAGATTGAAGCAAAAACAGAGATTATTAAGTATCCGCCATTTATGTAAAATCCGGTACTATCCGGATAAAATTCTCTGATACCAAGAAGTGAACTTCCAAACAATCCGAAATAAAATATTCCAAGTAATGTAGAACCAAGATTAAGTATTGCTGAATCATAGTTTCTGAACAATTCAATTATCAGCAGAATTAAAAACGCAATAATTAAAAAATAATACTGACTAAAGTAATTAATGTATTGATTAAGGATTAATATAATTATTGTAATCAATCCCGGATATACATTTACATTAGCGTTTTTCTTTTTTGCCATAACAGCAAACTCATAAAATGAAATACCTGCAACTATCAAAACAAAGCTTAAAAAATAAACTTTGCCAAAGTATGCCATTAACAGAAGCGCCGGTATTGCAATTACTGAAACAACTATTCGGGTTGCAGTGTTATTTAATGTCATTATTCGTCGTTGTTGGATTTGTTTTCTTTAAACTGCTTAATATAATTAACAGCCGATGAAACATCTTTAGTTTTAACTAATAACTTAATAACTGCAAGATCACCAGTTGCAGGAAAACTGCTGTCTTTCTGTGAAAGAATATTTGCTTCAATTCCTGCGCTTTCAAGAGTGTCTTTTAACATTTGTATCTCGTAAAGCTGATCTGATGTATAAACAATTACCCAGTCTTCATCAATTAATTCCGGTACTAAAGGTATGTTACAATCCGGACAAATTTTTATGCCTTCCTGATATTCATACCTGCAATTTGGACAAAACGGCATTGTTGATTCTCCTATGTTGTTCTTTTTAAATAATATTTATTTATTAAAATTATTAAAGCTGCAAATAAAATTGTTAGTGCAAAAAACATCATTATATAAGAAGTAAGTTCATTTTGATTTGCTTCAGGAGCTGATTTGATTAACTCGTCGTCACCAATTGTGTGATACAGAATTATTGCAGAAAAATTATTCAGGAAATGAAGAAACATCGGGACTAAAAGTGTTTTACTCTTATAAGCAGCAAATCCGAAAAATGCACCTAATGCGAATAATGGAATCAGTCCGTAAGGATTAGCATGAAACAGACTGAAAAATAATGCAGTAATACATGCAGCAATATATTTTCTATATTTCAATTCAAAGCTTCGTTGGATAAAACCTCTGAACAATGCTTCTTCTGATATTGCCGGTACAATCGCAACAACCAGTATAACTAATATTAATTCAAAAATGTTGGAAGCTGCCAAGAGATTTTTGTATGTTTTTTCAACCATCTCATTAAGCATATCAAAAAAAGATTTAGCAGAATTAAAGAATGACGAGTTCTTTGCAAGTATTTCAAAAAAATAATTTTGTATATAAATATAAACCTGCAACAGAGGTGTAAGAATAATCATACCCAAAGTGAATAATCCGGTTTCTATCAGCCTTGGCTTACGAATACGGATAATCTTACCAACATCAGTATAAATCCATTTTGCAAATAACAATGCAGGCAAAAGGAGAAAGAGAATTTGTCCAGCCATTGTCATCAAACGCATATCGTTAATCGGTGCTGAGTCAAAGTTCATTCCAAATATCAATATCGTTAAGAAACCGCCAACAATCTGATATAAAAGAAATCCGCCTGCCAAACCAATAAATGCTGCTGCAACCGGAGAAATATTAAAAACCAGATCATCATCCGGATCATAACCGGGCTGGTCTTCTTTTTCAATTTTAAGTACTTCTTCAGAATTCTTATCAGGTTCCTGATTCTGTTCGTTCTTTTTTTCTAAGTCATCCATTAGCATTTAAATATGAAATGATTATTTACAAATAAAATTACTGATATAAGAAGTGACTCTCAAATTTAATAATTTGAGTCTGGCATAAATTGTGCAGTTTATCATTAAATAACGGAGGATGAGAAAAGAAATCATATATTTAGAATAATTATTCAGAAAACAGCTTGAATTTCAAAATAGTAAAAGCCGGTAAAAAAATCAGGTAAGCTCAAATTTGTCATCATGTAAATCTTACAACGACCGCATTAAAAAAGTACTGCCTGTTGTAACAACAAACTCCGGGTGAATATTTTTTTTAGATTTATGAAAACTTATTCTTATTTTTAAACTCATTATAAACATATTAGGTGTTCATGTTCGGTTTCGTAAATACAGAAGTAAAAGAAAAATTTAAAGACAATAACGATATTTTAATAGATCGGAAAAGAAGAGAAAAAAGATTTATCATCAGTTATACCTTACTGGCTTTTGCAATTCTTAATCTCGTTCTATATTTGCTCACAGAATCTTACTAATCAGAATTTTAAATCTTAGTGGTTATGCAAAATAATAGTGTATATATAGAAACCTATGGCTGTCAAATGAATGTAGCTGACACAGAGATAGTTCTTGGGATATTAAAAAAGCAGGGTTTTAATTTAACAGATAAACCTGAAAATGCTGATGTTATTTTACTTAATACCTGCAGTGTAAGAGATAATGCAGAGCAAAGAATTTATGGCAGAATTGGTAATCTTAAAACCTTAAAGTATAACAAACCCGGATTAGTTTTAGGAATACTCGGCTGTATGGCTGAAAGATTAAAAAAGGATTTAATTGAAAATAAAAAAGTCGTTGATCTTGTGGTTGGTCCCGATGAATACAGAAGATTACCGGAATATATAGATGTTGCTTTTAATGGCGATAAAGGAATAGGTGTTAAACTTTCGCGAACAGAAACTTATGATGATATTGAACCATATCGCGAAGACGGACTTTCTGCCTGGATTTCTGTAATGCGCGGTTGTGATAAGTTCTGTACGTTTTGTGTTGTACCATTTACCCGCGGAAGAGAAAGAAGCCGCTCACTTTCTTCTATTGTAACAGAATTAGAAGAACTATCTAAAAGAGGATTTAAAGATGTTTCGTTGCTTGGGCAAAATGTAAATTCTTATCTGGATGAAAAAAATGATTTTGCAGATCTGCTTGCTGCTGCTGCAAAAGTTGATCCTACTATGCGGATAAGATTTACTACATCTCATCCACAGGATCTTTCTGATAAACTTCTCAGCACAATTGCTGAATATCCGAACCTATGTAATTATATTCATTTACCTGTTCAATCGGGTTCAAACAGGATTCTGGAATTAATGAATAGGACTTATACAGTTGAGCACTATCTTAATCTTATTGAAAAAGCAAAAAAGATTATTCCCGGCGTTAGTTTTTCTACCGACATAATTTCAGGTTTTCCTACAGAAACATGGGAAGATCATCTTGCAACAATTGAAGTAATAAAACAGGTAAGATATGACGGTGCTTATATGTTCAAGTATTCACCTCGCGAAGGAACAAAAGCTTATAAAATGAACGACGATGTTCCTGAAGATGTAAAATCAAAAAGACTTCAGGAAATTATAGATATCCAGCAGCAGATATCGTATGAAAAAAATCAGGAATTGATTGGCAAAGAAGAAATTATTTTGGTAGAAGGATTCAGTAAAAAGTCCGATGAATTTTTCTCAGCCAGAACAGATACAAATAAAGTTGTAATAGTTCCGGTCAATGAAAAGATTAAAGTAAGTGATTATATAAAAGTCCGGATAAACAAAGCCACTTCCGGTACTTTGTTCGGAGATTATCTGACACACATATATCCTGAAAAAGAAGGTATTGCTCTTACTGTATAAACAAGCTAATTTGCATTCAGATTTTCAGTTTGTTTTATCATTTATGAAAAAGAACATTTCAGTATTTCTTATAATTTTTTTCTTACTGCTGCCTTCAGCAAGCTTTGCACAGGAAGTTGATATTATTCCATACTTAAAAAAAGTAGAGCAGGGCAGCATTGAAGAAGTAAAATTGGAATTATTAAATCTTAAAGTTGATTATCCTAAAAGCGCCAACCTTATATTTCTTGAAGCAGTATTAACTGAAAATGGTCAGGATGCCGTAACTCTTTATCAAAAAATAATTGATAACTATCCTAAAAGCAGATATGCTGATGCATCATTGTACAGGATTTATTCTTATTACTTTGCACTTGGTCTGTATAATACTGCCGATAAACAGTTAGACAGATTAAAAAAAGAATATCCCGAATCTCCTTATATAAAAATGGCTGACATTAATATTGTTAAAAAAGATGATGAAGAAACTAACAGCCAGACAGGGGAAATTAAACAGCAGAATACTTCGGGACAGGAATTTACTTATACAATTCAGGCAGGAGCTTTTACAAATTCTGCAAATGCATCCGGCTTAAAAAAAGAAATTGAAAATGCAGGTATGATTTCTTTTATAAAAGAAAAAAATATTGCAGGAACAGATTTTAATGTTGTTTACATCGGTAAGTTTACTTCGCGAAAAGAAGCTGAAGATTTTCTACCGATTGTTAATACAAGATTTAAACTCAACGGGCGGGTTACAGAGATAAATCAGTGAATATCAAGTTTACAGGCACTGGCTCCGGTTTAACCTCTATTGATCGTTATCATTCATCATTCTTAATTACTTCATCAGGTTATAAAGTCCTTGTTGATTGCGGCGATTGTATTTCAAAAGCACTGCTTCATCAGAATGTTAATTTTAATTCTATCAACTCTATCATTATTTCTCATTTACACGCCGATCATTTTTCCGGATTGCCTTCTTTACTAACTCAAATGAAATTGAATAACCGGAAAGAAAAGCTTTCAATTTATATTCATCGCTCTGATGAAGAATTTTTAAAAAACTATATTCAGCATTCCTATTTGTTTTTTGAGAGACTACCGTTTGAATTAGAAATAATTCCTTTTAAGGAAGTAGAAAAATTTTTTTTCACAGATCAGTTTTATTTTATATCAAAGTGCAATTCCCATCTTGAAAAATATCGTGAGAATAAATCTTTTGTTGAATTAAGTTATATCTCACTTAGCTTTTTGTTCAGAGATGACGAAAATTCTGTAATCTATACCGGAGATATTGGTAATGATAATGATTTGTTTTTATTTGATGATAAAGTCGATTGGTTTATTACTGAAATCACCCATATAAATATTGAAGGTATTCTGAAATTGATTGAGAAAAAATGTGCTAAAAAAATTATACTGACACATCTTAATAAAGAATCAGATAAAAATATTGTTGATTTGAAAAAACATATCAATAATGACAAAGAAAAAGCCGAAATTTTATTTGCCTCAGATGGACTTGAACTAAATCACTATAATTCAAACTGTCTTTAATAAATTCTCTTTATCTGTTATATTTGTCATACAATTTTTACAAAATGGCAGATATATTAAACTATGACCCGCGAAGAATTTAAAACAAGAAATGGAATAATTGGTAAATCCAAAGAGATTAATGATCTGATTGATATTATAATGCAAGTTGCCAAGTCTGATATTTCTGTATTGATTTATGGTGAAAGCGGAGCTGGTAAAGAAGTATTTGCAAAAGCAATCCACGATTTTTCTAATCGCTCAAACAAACCGATGATATCAGTTAATTGTGGTGCTATTCCTGAAGGAATAATTGAAAGCGAATTATTCGGGCATGTAAGAGGTTCATTTACTGGTGCAGTTGATTCACGTAAAGGATATTTTGAGATTGCCAATAACAGCTCATTATTTCTCGATGAAATTGGTGAACTGCCTTTAACAACTCAGGTTAAACTTTTGCGGGCAATTGAAACTCAGGAATTTATGAAACTTGGTGCAGAAACTGTTACTAAGGTTGATGTAAGAATTATTGCTGCAACCAACAAAGATTTGCAAAAAGAAGTTGATGCAAGAAGATTCAGAGAAGATTTGTATTTCAGGCTAAAAGCAGTATCACTTAATATTCCTCCGTTACGAAAAAGAAGATCAGATATAGAAGAACTGGCTAAACATTTTGCAAAAATTTATTGTAACAATAACAAGATTGACTATCCTGACTTTACTGCCGGAGCCTTGGAAGTATTAAAAAATTATTCCTGGCCCGGTAATATCCGTGAGTTAAAAAACACTATCGAAACTACAATAGCACTTAACCGTGGCAAAACAATTACAGAAGAAATGTTATCTGAACTAACATCAGAATATGTTGATTATGATGAACACAGAAATCTACCTGTATTCTTAAAGAAATCTCCCGAAGATGTTGACCGCGAATTAATGTATCGTGCTTTATTTGAGATTAAAAAAGATATACTGGAGTTGAAGGATCTTATCGTACATCGTTTTACAGTTGAAGATTACAAAAAAAATTCTGATGGCGAAGATGTACTTTCTATCAGAGAACTGGAAAAAGACGCAATTATAAAAGCGTTGGACAGAACCAAAGGAAGTAAAAGAAAAGCAGCAAGGCTTCTTAACATCAGCGAAAGAACTTTATACAGAAAACTTAAAGAATATGATATTATTGAAACTTAAAAGTTATAAGAGTTTAATTTACAATGTTTATTCGCTCTTGTTTGTAGTAATAATTGCGGTTAATTTTGTCGGGTGCTGTGCATATTCTTTTACCGGAGCCTCAGTTCCGGAACATTTAAAATCAATTGCAATACCAATTGCAGATGATAGAAGCGGCGCAGGTGAACAAGGGCTTAGAGAAAGTTTAACACAAAGCTTAATCCAGAAATTTATTAATGATAATACTTTACTGGTTGCTGAAAGAACAACTGCAAATGCATTGTTGGAATGTTCAATTGTTTCTCTTAATTATGCTCCGGCGATTGTTTCCGCTGGTGAAAGTGTTACTACTATGAGGGTTACTATCGGTGTAAAAGTTGTTTATCGTGATCTTGTAAAACGGACAACTATATTTGATAAAATTTTTACCAAGTATAGCGATTATCCGGCAAGCGGCGGAACTAACGAAAGAAAAGAAGCTCTTGAAAAAGCGATTGACCTTATTAGCGAAGATATTTTATTAGACACAGTTTCAGGCTGGTAAAAAAAAGGAATTTAATTAAAATGGATCAAATAGTTTTAATCGGATATTTTCTTTCACTGACTATACTGTTTATTTTTGGTCTTCACGGGTTTGTGATGATCTTTTATCATTATAAATACGGACACAAAACTCCGGTGTCAAAAGATAATCTTACCGAAGATGCAATGGTTACAATTCAACTGCCGTTGTATAACGAAATGTATGTGGTAGAAAGATTAATTAACGCTGTTTGTCAGATTGATTATCCAAAAGACAAAATGGAGATTCAGGTACTTGATGATTCAACTGATGAAACTTCTTCTATTGCTGCTGATGCAGTTGAGGCAAAGAAAAAAGAAGGATTTGATATTTTACATATCAGAAGGGGATCGAGAGAAGGCTTTAAAGCCGGTGCACTTAAAGAAGGAATGAAAATAGCTAAGGGCGAATATATTGCAATCTTTGATGCTGATTTTATTCCGCAGAAAGAATTTCTAAAAAAGACTCTCTCATATTTTACTGATGATAAAGTTGGAATGGTTCAGACAAGATGGGAGCATTTAAATGGTGATTATTCGATAATTACAAAAGCTCAGGCACTTGCTCTTGACGGACATTTTGTGATTGAACAAAGTGTAAGGAACAAATCCGGATTCTTTATAAACTTTAACGGCACAGGCGGTGTCTGGAGAAAAAAATGTATTGAAGAAGCTGGCAACTGGCATGCTGATACATTAACCGAAGATCTTGATCTTAGTTATCGTGCACAATTAATCGGATGGCGTTTTGTATTTCTGAAAGATTTTACTTCACCCGCAGAACTTCCCGCAGAGATAAATGCTTTAAAAAATCAGCAGTTCAGATGGACAAAAGGTGCGGTTGAAACAGCAAAAAAAATATTACCTCTTGTCTGGAGATCTAAAATTCCTTTACGGGTTAAGCTGCAATCAACTTTCCACTTAACAAATAATCTTGTATTTCCTTTTATTCTTTTAGCTGCGATTTTAAATGTTCCGCTGATATTTATAAAAAACAGCGGTTCACACGAAGCATATTTTGCTATTATGTCATTATTTGTAATGGCTTCGGTCAGTTCATTTTTATTTTATCTTTATTCACAGAAAGAAATCAGAACTGATTGGAGAAAAAAGATTGTACTCTTTCCGCTGTTTCTTGCCGGAAGTATGGGACTTGCAGTTAATAATTCGAGAGCAGTTTTTGAAGGACTGATGAATCGTAAAAGTGAATTTGTAAGAACTCCAAAATTCAAACAGGGAAGTGAGAAAGATTCTTTTGCAGGGAATAAATATTTAAGTAAGAAAATTGGTTTTTCAGTTTATGTTGAAGCTATACTTGCAGTTTATTGTCTGATTGGACTTTTTTCTTCAATTTATTTCTTAGAGCTGGCATCTATACCATTCCAGATATTATTCTTTTCGGGATTTGCATTTATGTCTTACACTTCAATTAAACATACATTAGCAACAAAATAAAATCAAATGAGCAGTAATCCATACGATGTATTTAATCAGAAAGTAAGTTTAATATACGAGTATGATAACAAATCACCCTTGTTTGCGCGTGTGGCTGATATAGAACTGGAGAAAAATAATATTGATGAAGCTATACGGATATTGACAGAAGGTATAACACATCATCACAGCTTTTCGGTTGCATATTTTCTTCTTGGCAAAGCACATACTCTTAAAGGAAATTACGGACAGGCGCTGAAGTATGTTAAAAAAGGAAGTGAACTTATTCACTCATCAAAATCTTTTGATTATTATCTTCGCGAAATTGATGCAATAAAAAAACAAAGACAATTATTTAATGTTTCTCGCTGGGCTGATACTGCAAATGAAAACTTTTATAACCAGCTTCCTGCTGCATCAAATCAAACTGAAGAAAAAAAGAGTTCAGAATCTATTGAAGAAACACTAAACAAACTTACTGCTGAGATTGAAGGCGCATCTGCCCAGATTAAAGAAGCAAAAAAACAAATATCTGTCTCTCGTTCAAAAGATTATTCTAAAAATAATTCTATCATTTCTGAAACGCTGGCTAAGATTTATGTAACACAAGGTGAGTTCAAAGAAGCTATTACTATTTATGAAAAATTAAAAGTAAAAATTCCGGATAAAGAAGCATATTTCGACTCCAAAATTTCAGAACTTAATGCTAGACTTAGTAATTAGTTAATTCTGTTTTACTGCATACTTTTTTTTACCTTTGTATAATGATTGATACATCAAAAAAACTTGTTTTACCAAGAAAATTTTATATTCGGACTGTTCTTGCAGTGGCAAAAGACTTGCTTGGTAAAGTGATAATAAAAACAGAAGGTAAAAAAATGTTCGCCGGCAAAATTGTTGAAGTGGAAGCTTATGATGAAAATATTGATGAGGCTTCACATTCTTTTAAAGGTAAAACAAAACGTAATGAAGTTATGTTCAATACCGGTGGATATCTGTATGTTTATTTTACTTATGGTGCACACTTTTGCACTAATGTTGTTACAGGAAAAGAAGGGCATGGTACTGCTGTTCTTATTCGTGCTGTTGAGCCTTTAGCAGGAATTGACTATATGATTATCAACCGGTTTAACAGAGAATTAAAATCAGAAAAAGAATTGTATAATCTTACAAGCGGACCTGGTAAACTGAGTAAAGCTTTTGGATTTGACAGTTCATATTCTGGTGTGGATTTAACTAATAGTTCAGTATTTATACTGGATCAGCCTGAATTAAGTAATAAAAAAATCGGCATTTCAAAAAGGATCGGAATAACCCGCTCTGTTGATTTACCCTGGCGTTTTTTTGAAATTGGAAATCCATATTTATCAAGATGAATAAAAATCCTGAAAATATTTTGATTGTAAGAACAGACCGGATCGGTGATCTTGTTTTAACTTTACCTTTGGCAGGTTTGATAAAAGAAAAATATCCGCAGGCTAAAGTAAGTTTTCTTGTTCGTGATTACACAAAAAGTATAGCTGCTTTTCATCCCCATATTGATGAAGTGATTGTTCTTAAAGAAAATGGAAATAATATAATTTTTTCAGACAACTTAAATCTTATAAAATCAAAAAAATTTGATATATGCATAATTGTATATCCTGTTTTTAAAATTGCTTTGATCTTGTTTCTTAGCGGAATTAAAACAAGGATTGGTACCGGTTACAGATGGTATTCATTTTTGTTTAATAAAAAAGTATATGAGCACAGAAAAAATGCAGAACACCACGAACTTGAATACAATGTAAACCTTCTTAATAAAATTAATATTAAGAATTCTGTTGATGAAAAAAATGTAAAATATGATCTTGCTGTTGATAATAGTTCCTTAAATGTTGTAAAAAATATTTTAACTGGTAATCAAATTAATTTAACTAAACCGTTTATAATTGTGCATCCCGGAAGCAGCGGAAGCTCAATAGATCTGCCTGATAACAAGTTTACAAAGCTTATTAAGTTTTTAACAGATGACGGACAGCAAATTATTATAACCGGAAATAAAGAAGAAAAAACACTTTGTGAATTAGTAAAAGCTGATACTGCTGCAGTTAATCTTGCCGGTTTATTTAACTTAGATCAGTTAATTGCATTGATAAGTTTATCGTTCATGTTTATATCAAACTCAACAGGACCAATACACATTGCTGCTGCTTTAAATAAATTTGTTGTTGGATTTTATCCCAAAGTAGTTTCATGTTCTAAAGAAAGATGGGCACCTTACACGTATAAAAAATTAATCTATGAACCATCGGTCGATTGTAATAATTGCAAAATTGAGCAATGTAAAAAACTTAATTGTATGGAATCTATAGACATTAATAAAGTGTTTGCCGATATTAAAAATGTTCTAAATAAAAATCCGGAGAAGTAAATGAAATACTCTTTGAATATATATACTTTAGTTATTCTGTTCTTTGTATCTGGTGTTGCAATAGAAGCACAGAAGAAAGATGAATTTCGCAAAATTGAAAACAATGCTTTCCGTGAAGGTGAAAAACTAACCTTTGATGTTAAATATGGATTTGTTACTGCGGGAATAGCATCATTTGAAATTCCTGCAATTAAAAAAATGTCCGGCAGAAATACATATCATATTACTTTTGAAGTTAATACCGTCCCTTCCTTTGACGGATTCTTTAAAGTTCGCGACAGATACGAAACATACATTGATGTTGAAGGTATTTTTCCCTGGAGATTTGAACAGCATATCCGTGAAGGAAAATTCTCACGCGATTTTTCAGCATTTTTTGATCAGAGAAAAGGAAAAGCCAAAACCAGTGATGGGCAATATGATATTCCAATATACGTTAATGATATTGTTTCAGCATTCTTTTTTGCCCGCACACTGGATTACTCGGGACTGAAAGTCGGAGATAAAATACCTTTAAAGAATTTTTACAAAAACAAAGTTTACGATCTTGATGTTGTTTATCATGGAAAAGAAACAATTGAAGTTGAAGCCGGTAAGTTTGATTGCATAATAGTTGAGCCGCTTGTTCAGGAAGGCGGGTTATTTAAAAGTGAAGGCAGTATAATGATATGGCTGAGCAATGATGATGCAAAGCTGCCGGTAAGAGTTAAAACAAAAGTTGTCGTTGGTGCTATTGATGCAGACCTTACTGGATATCAGGGCGTTTACGGAAAGCTTACTTCAAAAAGAAAATAGAGAAACTAATAGCTCAGCTCTTTATGGCTGAGTTTAGTTCCAAAACTGAGATTTTCTAAAACGAAGAAAAAATATTTTATATCTTGACCGATTTTTTACTATTTTTGCTTTAACAATATAGTTCACAATTAATTATTTAATCTACAAGTCATATCGGAGGACTAATATGAAAAAATTGTTTTTATTATTTGCCTTTCTTTTACCGCTCAGTCTTTCTTACGGTCAACTCTTAGTAGAAGATTTTGACTACGCTGTTGGCGATTCACTAACCGGACACGGATGGACCAAACATAGCGGTGCTGCTTTTACTTTACTGGTTCAATCGGGAAATTTAGACTACACCGGTTATCCTTCATCAGGA
>JAVEUY010000433.1:0-2724 GCA_034005315.1 Ignavibacteriaceae bacterium
CCGATTTTACAGCTTCTTAACAAGGAAAAAGACGTCCGTAAATCAAAAAGAATTATTAAATCATTAATACTAACTCCAACAAGAGAGCTCGCTCTTCAGATCAGCGAAAGCTTCAAAGCTTATGGAAAACATACCGGCTTAAGGAATGCTGTTGTGTTCGGTGGTGTTTCCCAAAGAACACAAACCTTAAAGTTGAGAGAAGGAGTTGATATACTCATTGCAACTCCGGGAAGACTTCTTGACCTGATGAACCAGAGACACATTAGTCTTAACAACATAAATTTATTCGTTCTTGATGAGGCTGACCGCATGCTTGACATGGGATTTATTAATGATGTAAAGAAAATAATTGAAAAGCTTCCTTCAAAGAGACAAACCTTGCTGTTCTCTGCAACTATGCCTGCTGAAATTACCAGACTTGCTAACAGCATTTTGACAGATCCGGTTAAGATTGAGGTTTCACCTGAATCAAAAACTGTTGAGGTTATTAAACAGGCGGTTTACTTTGTTACCAAATCCGATAAAAAGAAACTTCTCATTCACATTCTGAAAAATGAAAATATTGATTCGGCTTTAGTGTTTACGAGAACCAAGCGCGGAGCTGATTTAATTACACGCATACTTAATGAAGCAAGAATTCAGGCTGATTCAATTCACGGGAACAAATCACAGCAGGCAAGACAGCGTGCGCTTAATAATTTTAAATTGCACAAAACAAAGGTGCTGGTTGCTACAGATATTGCAGCAAGAGGAATAGATATTGAAAAATTATCTCATGTTTTTAATTACGATATTCCTGAATTTGCAGAGGCTTACATTCACCGGATTGGCAGAACCGGAAGGGCTGGTCTGAAAGGAACAGCACTTTCATTTTGCGATCCTGAGGAAATATCATATCTGGCTTCGATCAATAAATTAACCAGGCAGACTATTTCCGTTGTGAATGAACATCCATACAAATTGATTGATATCGCTGAAGGAAATTATCCGGCAAACCAAAACCGGATTGAAAAGAAATCTGTGTTCCCGCGATTTGGAAAGAACACGAGAAACCGCACAGGAAGAAGCTTCCGGAAGTTTAAAGCAAAAAGTTAGCTTAATACGGATGGGGTTTTATCAAAGGTTCTCCTGATACATTTAATAACAGAGAACCTTTTTTTCTACCTGGTTTGCTCGCTTGGCAGTTTTCTTTTCTGCTTTTGACTTTTGTGGTTTCTTCTTTTCGGATTTTTTAGTGATCAGTTCTTTACTCATCTAAATTCTCCTTTTGGATTGAAGTAAAAATTAAAATTTATTTTTTTATGTAAAATATCTTTTCCTAATCTGCTGAAGATATTCCTTCTTTGCTGAATTGCTCATAGATAACCACTAAAAATTTAGGTAACCTATATTGTGGCGCAATGCTAATCTTTCAGTAGAGAACTATAAACAGTCAGAATGCTGAAAAAAAATTCGTAAGTTAATGGTAATTAAGATTTTTACTTTTTATCAATGAAACTATGTCTAATAATTTTAGGTATTCTTTTCTGCTTTACTGATTATTACGTTACTTACTCTCAGGAATATCAAGAAATATCAATTAATAAAATCTACCAGGTTGGACTTCCTGTAATTAGGAATTTTTTGCCAAGAGAGTACAAAGCACACAATCAGAAGTGGGCTATTGTAACTGACAACAGGGGATTAATGTACTTTGGAAATTCAGGCGGAGTTCTTGAATTCGATGGTTACAGATGGAATTTAATTCCTGTTAAGAACGGCATTGTAAGATCTCTTGCTGTGGATGACTATGGAACTATTTTCGCCGGTTCTGCTGATGATTTTGGTTATCTTGAGAGAAATAATACTGGACAGCTTGTTTATAAATCACTTTTACATTTCTTAAATATTAATGAATCAATCGGGCATGTTTGGTACACATTTAATTATAAAGGAAGTATAATTTTTGTTACCAACAGGTTTATTTTTTCATTTACTTTTTCTGACAATTCATATTCATCTCCGAAAATAAAAACCTGGTTTGCTGAACAACGGTTTAGAATAGCTCATAAAGTCAATAATGATATTTATATCCTAGAATCAGCTAAAGGCATTCTGAAGTTTGATGGAGAAAAATTTAACCTGATTCCCGGAAGTGAACTTTTCAAAACTAATACAATCTACTCAATGCTTCCATATAATGAAGATGGAAGCCAGATACTAATTGCAGCGCGATCAATCGGTTTATTTATTTATGATGGAATCAGATTCAAGTCTTTCAAAACTGATGCTGACTCTTTCATAAAAACGAACAACCTTTATTTACCGGGAACAAAACTATCGGACGGAACTTTTGTTCTGAGCACTTCCGATGCCGGTGTGATCATATTGGATCGTGATGGTAATGTTATCAGAAAAATTAATTTGAGTACCGGCATACTCGATGACGGCGTTCTTTATACTTTACATACAAAAAATAAACTCTGGCTTGCACTTCAGAATGGCATCTCTTCAATTGATTTACCATCAGGAATTTCTTTCCTGGGCCAAAGCTCAGGTTTAAAAGGAGCGGTAAGCGATGTTAAGATAATCAACAATATAATTTATGCTGCAACTACTGCTGGTATTTTCAAAATGGATTTGAACAAACAATCTTTATCTAATCCTGTCTTTGAAGAAATAAAAAACATAAACAACGAAGCGTGGTGCATAATAAATTATAAAGGCAAAGTGATTGCAGCAGTT
>JAVEUY010000042.1:0-12385 GCA_034005315.1 Ignavibacteriaceae bacterium
CTTACAGTAATTATAATGCCATTATTGAGAAAATATTGTTAAAAAAACCTGCTTAATTATAACTGCAGTAAAATAGTAAAAGCCTTTTTCGTGTCTCGTTTTGGATAATTGTATTGTTATAAAAGTAATCAAAAAAATGTGCTGATTTAAATATTGTACAAAATTCAAAAACTTATTCGGATAAATTTAGTTAAATTTGCTAATAAGATTAGAAAAAAATGTTATCAGTTACACTCCATAAAATAGGCAGCAGAACATTGAATTTCTTTCAGGAATTTGGTCAGATTTCCAACTTGTTTTGGGGTATTTTTAAAAGCTTCCGCCAGATTCCTAAAAGTAAACGGTTGATACTTTATCAGATGGAACACATAGGTGTAAACTCTCTTCCGTTGGTTTTAATAATTGCCATTTTTACCGGGGCGGTTTCTGCCTGGCAGGCTGCTTATCAGTTAAAGGGAATTGCTCCTCTTTCATTTCTTGGCGGTGCAACTACAAGAGCAATCATAACAGAATTAGGACCTGTTCTTACGGGCATTGTAATTGCTGGAAGAGTTGGAGCATCAATTGCAGCAGAATTGGGAACTATGAAAGTAACCGAACAAATTGATGCGCTTGAAACTATGGCGATAAGTCCTGTAAGATATTTAGCAATGCCAAGATTTTTAGCTGCTGTTTTAATGATGCCGGTTTTAGTTGTATTTGCTAATACAATTGCAGTAATAGGGGCTTATATCGTTTCAAATTATTTTTTAGGAGTTTCGTTCGCTGTTTTTTTTAATTCGGTTAACAGGTTTTTTAGTTTTTCGGATCTTGTTTCAGGATTGATAAAAACTGTTTTCTTTGGCGGAGTAACTTCTTTGCTTGGATGTCACATTGGTTTTAGAACTACTGGTGGTGCTGAGGGTGTAGGATTAGCAACCATACGATCTTTTGTTATATCTGCTGCATTGATTTTAATTCTTGATTATGTACTGTGGATGCTGATATTTTAAATCAAAAAATGATAAACATAAATCTTATATAACAAAATAAAAGTTATATTACTTAACAAATAAAATTCTGATAACCTCCAATTAAATGGAAGGAACTAATAATGGAACAAATTAAATATATTATTAAAGAACGGGCAGAAAAAATTGTATTGCCCGAAAAACTGGGCTTTGGTCAGATTTTTACTGATCATATTTTTGAAATGGATTATAACCCGGAGAAGGGTTGGCATAATCCTGCAATAAAACCAATAGAAACTTTACCAATGCATCCCGCAACTTCTTTTATTCATTATGGACAGACAATTTTTGAAGGTATGAAAGCTTTTAAAACTATTAATGATGAAGTAGTAATATTCCGTCCTGATGTTCATATTCAGCGGCTAAATAATTCAGCAAAACGTATTTGTATGCCGGAAGTGGATATAGATTTTGTTATAGAAGCATTAAAAGAACTTGTTGCTGTTGATAGTAACTGGATTCCGGCTAAAAGAGGAGAAGCACTTTATATCAGACCATTTATGTTTGGTACCGATCCTGCACTTGGTGTAAGACCATCTTTTGAATATAAGTTTGTTATCGTACTTTCACCTGTGGGCGCATATTATCCTGAAGGATTTAAACCTGTGAAAATTTTGGTTCAGGATGATTATGTGCGTGCCGTAAGAAAAGGATTAGGTGAATGCAAAACAGCAGCTAACTATGCAGCAAGTTTATTAGCAACCCAGGAAGCAGCCAGAAGAGGCTTTACTCAGGTTTTATGGCTTGATGGTGTTGAACAGAAATACTTAGAAGAAGTTGGCACTATGAATATCTTTGTTAACTTTAAAAATGAAGTTGCCACACCTAATCTTAGCGGTTCGATATTACCGGGAGTTACAAGAAGATCAGTCATACAAATTTTAAAAGAATGGAATATGAAGATCGTTGAAAGACCAATCTCTATAGATGAAGTAATTTCAGCTTATGATAAAGGTGAATTGCTGGGAGTTTTTGGAACAGGTACAGCCGCTATTATTTCTTCTGTCGGATGGCTTACTTATAAAAATAAAAATATGACTCTTAATAACGGTCAGCCAGGTGAACTGGATACAAAATTGTTTAATGAACTTACGGGAATTCACCGCGGTGAAAAAGAAGATGAACACGGATGGATTTGTAAAGTTGAAAAAAAGGATTTTGCTATTAGTTAATAAAGAAATCAATCAATTAGAAAAGAGACATCTGCAATGCGGATGTCTCTTTTTTTATAAATGAAGCTTTCCTTTCTTACATTTCAAAAATTTTTCATATCAATTTGTTGTTTCAGCGCAAATCGAACAAACTTATTATACCATTAAATTAAAAAAATTTACTACCTCTCTTGACAAGTGAACATTTGCACACTATATTTGAAGTAAACAAATGAGCACTATTTATGAAAAAGCAATTAACTGAACGACAAGAACTAATTCTTATTTTTATTCAACAATATCAGCAAGAAAATGGTTATCCGCCAACATTACGTGAGATTGGAAGGCAGTTTGATATTTCATCAACTTTTGGAGTAAAAAGACATCTTGAGGCGTTAACTAAAAAAGGATATTTAAATATTTTAAGTAATACCAGCCGTGGTATCAGCATTAATAAAAACGAAGTTGAATCGTTGGAAGCTGTCAATTACCGGGAGACAGAAAATAAATTTAAAATTCCGATAATAGGCAGAGTTGCTGCCGGCTCACCAATAACAGCGGAAGAAAATGTTGAAGGGTCTATTGTTATTGATCCGGCTTTCATAAAAAAAGATGAAGACTCTTTTGCCTTAAAAGTAAAAGGCGATAGTATGATTGAAGCCGGAATATTTGAAGGTGATCTTGTTATTATATCTCCCAAAGCAGTTATAAAAAACGGAGATATGATTGTTGCACGGGTTGAAGATGAGGTTACAGTAAAAACTTATGAGAATAAAAATAACATCATAAAGTTGATACCTCAGAATAAAAACTATAAGCCGATAATTGTTAAAAATAAAAATGAGTTCTCTGTTGTTGGTAAGGTTACAGGTGTTGTCAGATGGATAAATTAGAAGGAGATGTAAATGAAAACTGAAATTTTTAAATCAGCTATTAAGAATAGAAACAGGTTAAGATTTATTTATGGATTGGACGAGTTTCTGATTGAGCCATATTATATAATGACTGAAAGAAATGGTAGTAAAGTTATTTATGGAAAAGTTTCCGGTTCAAGTGAAATAAAAAAGTTTTCTTATAATAAAATTGCAAACATTAAGGTTCTGGAAAAGCGAAGGTTTTCACCAGTTATACCAATAATCCCTATGGTATCTTAAGGAGATAAAAATGAATAGTGATAGAAGAAAAGCTGTGGATATGCTGATTGAAGAGTTCTGGAAAAAAGGTTACTTAACTTTGTTCCGGAAATTCGGAACTTATTTACCGGAGCCAACAACAATCGGCGGATTTGAAGTTGATGCAATAGCAAAATATAAAAATACTTTTGCTATCGGGATTACATTATGTGATCAGGATTTTAATGACCCGGTAATGGTTAAAAACAAACTCACTTATTTAGCAAATCGTCACTCAAAAGGATCAAATAAAAAGGTTCAGCTTTTTGTTGGAGTATCTCTCTTAAATTTAAAAAATGCTAAAGCTCTGCTTGAAGAATTAGATGTTGATATAAAAAAGAACATTAGGCTTTTCCAGATAAGCTACAGAGATAATATTTCAACATATAAGGATAAAAAATCTGAAAAAGTTTTGTTTTCATGATTTTAGTTATAACCGGATTTTTTTAATCGGAATAAACAATCAAAGCTTCTGAAAAGTCCGGTTTCTCAATAAGGTCATTCCAAATAGTATATGTTTTTAACAATTTTCCCCTCTATTTTTTGCATACCGTCTAAAATCAGTAAGTGTAAGTTACCTTGACATTCAGGCAATGTAAAACTAATTTTACACGCTAAATCAATAATAGGAATTGAATTTGCTGAAGAAGAACTCCGCAAAGGCTAAAAATATTCAGGAAGACCTAAAAAAGTCAGGTGACATTCCTGCTCACATTGCAATTATTATGGATGGTAATGGTAGATGGGCAAAAAAAAGAGGATTACCCAGAGTTGCCGGACACAAAAGAGGTGTTGATACTGTAAAAGAAATTGTTGAGGCTTGTGCCGAAATCGGAGTGAAGTTTTTAACTCTTTATACTTTTTCTACTGAAAACTGGAAAAGACCTAAAGATGAAGTATCAACATTAATGAGGCTTCTGCTTAAAAGCCTTAAAGACAGGGTCAATGAACTTAATGAGAATGATATCCGTCTTACAACCATTGGAGATATGGATGCGTTACCAGAAGTAGTTCAAAAGCAATTAAAGATTGATATTGAAAGAACAAAAAACAATAAAAAAATGGTGCTAAATCTTGCTTTAAGTTACAGCGGAAGATGGGAATTGCTTGAGGCAATAAAAGAAATTTTAAAACTCTCTGGAAAAGTTGGTGAACAAGATATAGATGAAAAATTTGTTTCTTCGTTTCTTACCACTAAGGACATTCCAGATCCTGATTTAGTGATTAGAACCAGCGGTGAATTCAGAGTAAGTAATTTTTTACTGTGGCAAATTGCTTATTCTGAGTTTGTAATTACAGAAACATTTTGGCCTGACTTCTCTGAATATGATTTATATGACGCTATCAGAATATTTCAGAAAAGAGAAAGAAGGTTTGGAAAAGTTAGCGAACAAATAAAAAAGAAGTAAAGGAAAAAAGGTTCGAAGAATGTTCATTTCCTCCCCAGTCAAATCTCTAAAATATTTATTAATAATTTCATTTATATTTTTTAATATAAATTCAATTGGTCAGCAGCGGGATACATATAAAGTTCTCGGAATTTCTGTTGAGGGCAATAAGTCTTCTGATGTAAGTACAATAATTGTTGCTTCAGGATTAAAAGTTGGTGATGAAATTCAGGTCCCGGGAGATAAAACAATAACAGCCATAAAAAATTTATGGGCACTCAATATTTTTTCTGATGTGCAGATAGTTATTGATAAAAAAGTAAGCGATGGTGTTTTTCTGATAATAAAGGTTAAAGAATATTCCAGACTTGAAAAAGTTGTTATTGAGGGAAATGATGAAATTGATGAAAGTGATATCGAAAAGAAAATTACTTTTTTACGCGGTGCAATTCTAAAGCCGCAGGAAGTTGCAAAACTTATTCAAAGGATAAACGGATTGTATGAGGAGAAAGGTTATTTTAATACAGTAATAACTCCCGTTTATTATAACTATTTTACTGCCGATACCATTGGGGAAGATGTTTATGTAAGATGGAGAAATGTAACAGACCTTGCAGATGAATATGAACTTAAGTACAGCGGGAATGAGGTTAAATCATCCAATCTTATTAATAAAATTAAGGAAAGATTATTATTGAAGCTGTTAATCAAAGAGGGAGAAGAAGTAACAATTCGTGAGATTTCTTTCAATAATAACGAAGCATTTGATGATAGCGATTTGCGAGATGAGATGGATAAAACTTCAGTAAAAAAATGGTGGAAATTTTGGGGCGGAGGAAAATTTGATCCTAAGAATTATCAAAAAGATAAAGAGCTTATAATTAATTTTTATAAGAAAAACGGCTACAGGGATGCTGAAATTTTATCTGATTCATTAATATATTCCGCTGATAAAAAAGATCTGCATATTGTTATGGATGTTTATGAAGGTTCTCAATACAAACTGAGAAATCTAAATTGGGAAGGCAATACAGTATATCCAGCAAATGTGCTCTCTGAAAGATTGGATTTTGCCAAGGGTGATATCTATAACCTGGAAAAATTTGACCAGAATCTCAGAGGAAATGAAACGCAATCTGACGTATCGGCATTATACTTAGACAATGGTTATCTTACATTTAATCTTCAGACGAAAGAAACAAAAGTTGGTTATGATTCTATTGATGTTACAATAAGAGTTGAAGAAAGAAATCAGTTTAGAATTGGTCGGGTTGATATTTATGGAAATGATAAGACTAAAGATAAAGTAATCCGCCGCGAGTTATATGCTATCCCCGGTGATTATTTTAATCGTGGTTTGTTATTTAGAAGTGTTCAAAACCTTGCTAACCTTCAATACTTTAGTGTGGAACAGCTTTATGGACCTGAAGGGATTACAACAAAATTATCAAGTGACAGCACTGTTGATATCGGATTCAAAGTTGAAGAAAAATCAAGTGACTATTTAAATGCATCTGTTGGTTACAGCGGAAGTTTTGGTTTTAGCGGCGCTATTGGTGTTACTCTTACTAACTTTTCAGTCGCTGAACCATTCAAACTTGGCGGTGGACAAGTCCTTAGTTTTAACTGGCAGTTTGGTGTTGGAAGTTTATACAGAACATTTACAATCGGATTTACTGAACCATGGATGTTTGATACTCCCACTTCTGTTGGCGTAGAAGTTTTTGATACCAGGCAGCAATATGTTTATGATCTGCGACAATCAGGCGGTACAATCAGAGTAGGCAGAAGATTAAAATGGCCGGATGACTTTTTCTATATTCAGGGAAGATTCAGATATCAATACAATAATGTAATTGAAGGACAAGGCTATTACCACGAAGGCAAAAGTAATCAGTTTTCTGTTGGTGCGCTTATTTCACGAAGAAATATCGACAATCCGATTTTCCCTTCGATTGGTTCATCATTAAAACTAGATGTTGAACTTTCCGGCGGAGCTTTTCTGCCTGGCGATGTTGATTATCTTAAAATCGGGTTTACTGCTGAATGGTATCGTAGGTTATTTAATTCAAATCGTATAACTTTATATACAATCGCTGACTTAGGATATATTGACGAAATAGTTCCCGGCACTAATATTCAACCGTTTGAATATTTTTATATGGGCGGTAATGGTCTGATAATTGCAACAACCTCTCTCAGAGGATATGATGATCGTACAGTTGGTCCGATTAATCCAACTAACGGACAGGTTATTGGTGGAAAAGTAATGGCAAAATTCGGTGCTGAAATAAGGTTATCAGTTGTTCAGGAGCCGATACCTGTATGGTTATTAACATTTGTAGAGGCAGGAAATGTTTTTGAAAGTTTTCAGAAAACAGATATTTTTGATCTACGCAGATCTGTTGGTGTTGGCGCAAGATTGCTAATCAACCCAATTGGTCTGATAGGATTTGATCTTGGTTATGGTTTTGATCGTAAGATTACAGATGGAAAAGACCCTGAATGGCTTTTCCATTTTCAATTTGGAAAAGGATTTTAGTTAATAAATATAAATCAATTAAAAAGACGAGGAAAAGTAGTGAAAAATTACATTTTAATATTTACTCTTATTGTTTTAAGTTCAATTTCATTTTCGCAAACTCAATTAAAGCTTGGCTATATTGATTCAGAAGTTATACTTACACAATTTTCTGAAGCAATAAAAGCTCAGGGTGATCTGGATGCATTAACAAATAAATATTCTGCTCAGCTTGATTCGATGACGTTAGCATATCAACAGGCAATTGCTGATTATCAAAAACAGGCTGAAACGATGACTGACGCAAAAAAGACAGAGTTCCAGCAGAAGATTGTTATGATGGAACAAAACCTCGTTGATTTCAGACGCGCCAAATTTACACAGGGCACAGGTGAAGTATATAAAAAGCAAGAAGAACTTTTTACTCCGATAAAAGCTAAAATTTATGCAGCAATTGAAAAAGTTGCTAAAGAAGAAAATATGCAGTTTGTTTTTGACAAAAGCGGAGATATTATTTTACTTTACGCTGATTCAGCATTTGATATAACTTTTAAAGTTTTAGACAGCCTTAGAAGAGGAAATTAATTTTATTAAGTGATAATAGTTCTCTCCATAAATTTTTGGAGAGAACTTTATTGTTTTATTTCACATCTTTGGATAAGTTAAATTAAAACAGGTCCCCAAATGAAAAAGATATTTATAACTTCTATTTTAATTCTTGTTTCTTCAATCTCTTTTGCACAACTAAAAATCGGGTACATAGATTCTGATACAATTATGGATCAACTGCCCGATGTTCAGGATGCAAGACAAAAGCTTGATGCTCTTATACAAGAGTGGCAAAGTGAATTAAATAAGCTGGAGAATGAATGGAAAACCAAATATGATGATTATGAAAAACGCAAATTAATAATGAGTGATCAGACAAGAGCAGAAACAGAAGCCGCACTTGTTAAACTTGAAACTGATATGGCTCAGTATCGCGAAAAGAAATTTGGTACTAACGGCGAACTTTTTCAAAAGCAGGATGAGCTGATGAAACCTGTTCAAAATAAAATTTTTACTGCTCTTAAAGAATTAGCAGAACAGGAAGATTTTGATTTTGTTTTTGACCGCAGCGGTGACATCATGATCCTGTTTGCAAAAGAAAAATATGACCTGACTACCAGAGTACTCGATAAGCTTAAACTGAAATAGTGCTGATGAAAATTAGTATTAGTGAAATTGCTTCTTTAACCAACGGAAAAATATCCGGTGACGAATCTGTTTTAATAAATAATGTAGCAAAGATTGAAGAAGCTGTACAAGGCGATCTTACGTTTCTTTATTTACCAGCCTATGAAAAATTTTTTCCTGATACAAAAGCAAGCGCCATAATTGTTAAAACCGGATTTGATAAAACCCGCAATGATATTACATATATTGAATGCGATTCTCCCAATAAAGCTTTTTTTAATATTGTCAGAAAATATTTCACTCCTAAAATAAATATTTCTGGTATTGATACTACTGCATTTATTCATCCTTCAGCAAAGCTTGGAAAAAATGTTTCTGTCGGAAAAAATGTTGTTGTTTCTGCCGGCTGCACAGTTGGCGATGATTCGATAATTCTTCATAACTCAACTATAATGGATAATACCAGGATTGGAAATAATACGGTTATCTATTCCAATGTTAGTATAAGAGAAAATTGTATCATCGGAAACAATGTAGTAATTCATAATAATTCCGTTATAGGTAGCGATGGTTTTGGTTATAGTACTAATGAAACAGGTGAGTATTTAAAAATTCCGCAAATAGGAAATGTAATTATTGAAGACGATGTTGAAATAGGTTCAAATGTTTCAGTTGATAGAGCTGCTTTTGGTTCTACGATTATTAAAAAAGGCTGTAAGATTGATAATCTTGTTCAGATAGCTCATAATGTAGTAATTGGTGAGCATACAGCAATCTCAGCTCAAAGCGGGATATCCGGCAGTTCAAAAATTGGCAAACATTGTATTCTTGCTGGTCAGGTAGGATTAGTTGACCACATTGAACTGGCAGATAATGTTGTAATAACTGCCCAATCAGGAGTGTCTAAATCAATAACCAAACCGGGCTATTATCTTGGTTCACCGGTTAGGGATTTAAAGACTGCTCAAAAATTAAATGCACACGTTCATAACCTTCCTGATTATGCACAAAAAATAATTGAGCTGCAGGGAGAAATTAAGAAACTTAAAGAAAAGCTTGGCTGATTTTTATTTTCTCTCCTATCTTACTTCAGATTGTATTTCGTCTGCTATCTTGCTATTTTTTCAACAATTTTATAAAAAAATGGATGAATAATGGTAGAACTTCAGAGAACCATCTCTAACTCTGTTTCTTTAAGTGGAATTGGTTTACATACAGGAACAGAATGTACAATGACTTTTAAACCTGCGCCGATTAATTCCGGAGTTAAATTTATTCGTGTTGATCTGGGCGGAAACCCTGAAATACCTGCAATAGCAGATAATGTTGTTGATATTTCAAGAGGAACAACAATTGGAATTGGTGAAGCAAAAGTTCATACTGTAGAACATGTGTTAGCTGCAATTGCTGGTCTGCAAATCGATAATATTAATGTTGAACTTGATGGTATGGAGCCGCCAATTGGTGACGGCAGTTCAATTTCTTATGTTAATGCTTTATTGAAAGCAGGAATTGAACAGCAGGATGCTCCTAAAGACTATCTGATTATCGATGAAACAGTAATGTACTCGGATGCAGCAAGACAGGTTGATATTGTTGCTCTTCCGCTTGATAAATACAGATTAACCGTTATGGTTGATTATCAGAATCCTGCTTTAGGCAGCCAGCATACAGGTCTGTTTGATCTTGATAAAGAATTTGTAACTGAATTTGCTTCTGCAAGAACTTTTTGTTTTTTAAGTGAAGTTGAGGATTTAGCCAACCAGGGTTTAATTAAAGGCGGCGACCTTGATAATGCAGTTGTAATTGTTGATCGTCAGTTAAATCAGCAGCAGCTTGATGAACTTGGTTCGAGAATTGGTATAAATGAAAAATTTGTTTTGGGTGAAAAAGGAATCCTGAATAATAAAGAGCTTCGTTATAAAAATGAACCCGTAAGACATAAACTGTTAGATTTAATCGGAGACCTTGCATTAATTGGTGTACCAATTAAAGCACAAATCCTTGCAGCAAGACCAGGACATAAAGCAAATGTTGAATTTGCTAAACAAATAAGAAAACTTTATCAGCAGAAAAAATTAGTTAAAAAATTTCAATTTGTTAAAAAAGAAGGTGTTGTATTTGATGTTAATGCTATCAGCAGAATACTTCCACATCGCTATCCGTTTTTATTAGTTGATAAAATAGTTCATCTTGAAGTAGAGAAAAAAGTAATCGGGGTAAAAAATGTTACCATAAATGAACCGTTTTTACAGGGACATTTTCCCGGGCAGCCGGTAATGCCGGGTGTTTTAATTATTGAAGCTATGGCTCAGACAGGCGGAATTCTTTTACTTAATTCACTTCCCGATTTTGAAGAAAAGCTTGTTTACTTTATGCAGATAAACAATGCAAAATTCCGCAAGCCGGTTGTACCCGGCGATCAGCTTTTTTTAGAGGTTGAAATGCTGCAGAAAAAATCCAAAATATTTACTATGGCAGGAAAAGTATATGTTGATGATTTGCTTGTAGCTGAAGCAGATTTTATGGCTGGTATTGTAGATAGACCAAAGAAAGCTGAAGAATGAAATGAATAATATTCATCCTACCGCTATTGTAAGCAGTAAAGCGAAACTTGGTGATAATATTACTATTGCACCTTATGCAATAATTGAAGATGATGTTGAAATAGGAAATGATTGTCAGATCGGACCATCTGCTGTTGTTTATAATGGTGCAAGAATCGGCAACAGAGTTAAAATAAAACAGTCTGCTTCAGTATCACATTTACCTCAGGATTTAAAATTTCAAAATGAAGTTTCTCACTTCTATGTTGGCGATGATACTGTAATTCATGAATTTGCAACATTGCACAGAGGCACGATTGAAACCGGTTTTTCCAGAATTGGTAAAAAGTGTCTGATAATGGCATACAGCCATGTTGCCCACGATTGTGTTGTTGGTGATAATGTTATTCTTGCAAACGGTGTTCAGCTTGCAGGGCATGTTTTTGTTGATGACTGGGCAATTTTAGGTGGAATGTGCGGCGTTCATCAGTTTTGTAAAATTGGCAAACATGCAATGATGGGAGTTAACTCTGTAGCAGTAAAAGATGTTCCGCCGTTTGTTCTTTGCGGCAGAGTACCAATTAAGTTTGAAGGATTGAATGTGATAGGTTTAAGAAGAAGGGGTTTTAGTAATCAAGATATTGATATATTAAAAAAAGTTTACAATTACATTTATAACTCAGGATTAAATGTATCTGATGGAATTGCAAAAGTTGAATCAGAATTTCCGGATAATAAGCATGTTAATGATATAATATCTTTTGTTAAATCAAGCAAAAGAGGAATTATAGGAAAATGAACTGGAAGTTTCTTAATTCAGGTTTGAACAGCGGCAGATTTAATATGGATTTTGATTTGTTCTTATCTGAAAACATTGAGCCTGATACTTTCTATTTTAGACTATATCAATGGCATCCGTTCTGTATCTCAATTGGGATCAATCAATCAGAGGATGATGTTGATCTTAAAAAAGCAAAGTATAATTTAATTGATATAGTTAAAAGACCAACCGGCGGAAGTGCATTTATGCACGCAGCAGAATTAAGCTATTCTGTTATATACTCAGTTAATGAAAAATCTATTGCTGAAAATTATACTAATGAAATATATACAGCTCTTAAAAAAGGATTAATAATATTTGATCCCAAGTTAAGTGAGATTGAAATTAAATATAACCAATCAGACTTTAATGAATTTTATAATGATAAGTCCGGTGACGTTGTTTCTGTAAAAAATAAAATTTGTCTTAACAATAAAATATTTGTAAGAAGTACACAAAGAAAAATTGATAATATAATTTTAGAACAAGGATCATTACTGTGCGAAAATTATTATCAGAATATTGTAGAATATCTTAAAGTTGATAACGACCGGAAAAATGAAATGTTAAATGAAATCAGAACGGCATCAACCGACCTGCA
>JAVEUY010000434.1:0-2716 GCA_034005315.1 Ignavibacteriaceae bacterium
GTCCGTTCACCATCTTAACTATATACATACCCGATTTTAAGCCACTTATATCCAGATTTATATAAAAATCTGCAACATTATGTGTTGAGATTAACTTACCATGAAGATTATAAATACTTAAGTTTGCAACCGGCAGTCCTGACTGATCAAATTGTATGTACAACTGATCTCTGGAGGGGTTGGGATACATGCTACAGTTGTACAATTTTGCAACATCACCTTGATTAATACTTAAAGAAACCTGTTTTGTTGATTTTGCTTCAAAAATATAATTACCGGGTAGCACATCAAAAACAATGTATTTATTTGTTAGCCCGCCATAGCTTACATTTGTATTTACATCAGCATACTTATTTTTAGCCCATATCAATTTACCATTTAGCATGATAGTATCAACTTTCATATTATCAAACGGATATATCGGAATACCTACACGCGCTTTAGTTTTTTGAGGAGATATCAGATTCATCTGATAATAGGTCGAATCTTTCACAATCTGCACACCTATATTACCTTTAATACTTGGAACTATCGTAGAAATAAATTCTAAATCACCCTGTTGTGGAAAAACTGTATAGGTATCGTATGCCGGCGTAAGAGGAGCAACACCTGCGCAGTAACGAGATAATAATATAAGAGGACCACCCGACCAGGCATGATTATTAGATCCTTCGTTACCAAAATATTCAAATAAGGTAGTTCCGGTATCTTCTACCATACTTTTGTATCGAT
This sequence comes from Ignavibacteriaceae bacterium, assembly GCA_034005315.1. Taxonomy (GTDB): domain Bacteria; phylum Bacteroidota; class Ignavibacteria; order Ignavibacteriales; family Ignavibacteriaceae; genus IGN3. The sequence continues at coordinate 733 of JAVEUY010000434.1, forward strand.
CAGGATGTTTCATCCGTGTAAGCGCATCTTTCTCATAACCCATTATAAATAAGGCTTCAAGTACATATTTTTCCATGTAAGGACTAGCACCTCTTCTTGTCATTAACAGATTTCTTATTTTTTCATACTTACTAACATCTGCAAAACCAGCTAATACAGCTAAAGCATTGGCTCTGTCATCAGATAAACCGGTGTAAGTTGGTGTTCTGTATTCATTTCCATTCCAAAAGACCTCATTAAACCGACTTTGCATTACATGCATCCGGTTCAGATACACTGTTGTATCATTTGAATTTCCTGCAATTACTGCCATCTTTTTTGCAGCACTGACAGCCAGGTAATACCACGCATTTTGAATTAGTTCCGAATCAATATTTTCACCCCAGTCTGACCAATCCCAGTTTCCGGGTCTGTATGTAATTAGTCCGTTAATTTTTTGTGACCATAAATTAAGATATCGTTTAACATTCGGATATACTTCACTAATGATGGTCGAATCACCAGTATGCATAAAATAATCCCAGAAACCAAACTCGCCAACACTTGTTAACATTTGAGCAGGTAATTCCTGATTCCAGTTGCCAGAAGGCACGGGTGCATATAAAACATCATCTCCGCGTTGCCAGTTAATTAAATTACGAATTGATTTTTTTGTAAGTAAATCTGCATTTCTATCCAGAGCATAAAAAGATATACCGATTTGCGTTACTGCATCACCCCACCACAAAGCCCTTTCTCTGTCGGGACAATCCATGTAGTTATCGCGCATGGCAAGATAAAGAGTACGCTGTGATTTCTTCCATAATTTTTCATAGAATTCATCACTACTGAAGAAATTTCCAGATAATTCAACATCGTAACCGGTTTCTCTGTATTTTAAAGCTTTAACAGTTACTCCAACAGGGATTGAATACAATATTTTATGACCATTCATCCATCCTAATGATTCGTACTCAGATGTTCCTGGAGCAGCAACATATTCAGCCATCACGCTCTTATCACGCCAGTTGTGATAACTATCCGACTGAATAAATATTTCCTTCTTTTCAGTTGTCTCAATTTCCAGATAAGGTGTAATTTGGGCATTATAAGGTAAATCTGCTACCAAATAAACACGTTTTGATGTTGTGTATGGCAATGTAACCGACTGGCCTTCAACCGTAATATTCTTATAATCGCGTAAACCTGTATTTTTCCAATGTGGTATGGGCCTAAACCACAGATTATTCCACGGAGCAGATGGAGGAGTACCTTTTTCGATGGCAGCAGTCCATAACGAATCATCAAAATTAATATCTTTCCACGCTGATATCGTGTTGTTAACAGCATTAAATCTGACTATTGATTCTGAAAGTCTGGCATTGGGCTGATTATTTACAGTCAATTTTTCGTAAGCAGGATGAATCAATATTTTCCATGTGCTATCAGATTTTATGATATTATTTCCTGCATTACATTCAAATAATAATCCCCCTTTTCCACTATCCAGATGAGAAAAACCATTTTTACCAAAATACCAAACCTTTATTGCTATCACATTTTCACCTACAATGAGGTAATCTTTCAAATCGAGAAAATCAAAATATGTATCTTGCGGAGTAGGTCCGCGTTTTAATCCTCCTTCAAAAACAACTTCGTGTCCATTTATCCATAACCAATATTTCGAATCGACCGCAATTCTTGCAAATGCTGTTTCGGGAAGAACATCCAATACAAAAGTTTTTCTGAAACAAGCCCAGGTGTTTGCCGGACCATCTGCCTGTTGCCAAATCCAACTTGCATTCCAATTTGAATTTAGAGTATTAAGCTGATTAATTCGGTCAAATTGGACACGCTTTTTGTTGTCGTTATTAAAAACAGAAAAATTCTTAATTTGATTAAAGCTAATTAATTCCTTTGGATGTAATAAGCTGATATTTAGAGTACAAATAACAATAAAAAATAAACTTCTCTGTTTACAATTACCCAATTTCTTAAATATTTT
>JAVEUY010000435.1:0-2712 GCA_034005315.1 Ignavibacteriaceae bacterium
TATGAAGGTCTGATTACAGATGAAAAAGTAAAACATATAGAAAACAAAATCTCTCAAGCGAATCTTAACAAACATATTTGTCATTCAAGTAAAACTATGAGTGAGCTGCCTGATAACTCAGTTCATCTTATGATTACTTCACCGCCTTATAATGTTACAAAGGAATATGATAACAATCTAAGTCTCGAAGAATATTTGACTTTATTAAAAAATGTTTGGAAAGAGACTTATAGAGTTTTGGTCCCGGGAGGAAGAGCTTGTATTAATGTTGCGAACCTCGGAAGAAAACCTTACATACCACTTCATAGTTATATAATAAAGGATATGCTTGAACTTGGTTTTTATATGCGCGGAGAAATAATCTGGAATAAAGCCTCGAGTGCAAGTCCTTCAACAGCCTGGGGAAGCTGGCTTTCTGCTGCTAATCCTGTTTTAAGAGATATCCACGAATATATTTTAATTTTTTCCAAAGATACTTTCTCTCACAGGGGAAAAGGAAAAGAAAGCACAATTGCAAAAGAGGAATTTTTAGAATGGACTAAAAGTGTTTGGACATTTCCAGCTGTTTCAGCAAAATCTATCGGGCATCCAGCACCATTTCCGGAAGAACTACCTAATCGTTTAATAAAATTATATTCATTCAAAGGTGATGTAATCTTAGATCCATTTTTAGGAAGTGGAACAACAAGTTTAGCTGCTTTAAAAAATAATCGTAATTATGTAGGATACGATACAAATAAAAAATATATCGATCTTGCAAATAGAAGAACATCAGAATATCAAAATCAAATTAGATTATTTTAGGTAAAGGACTGATAAGTTCTTAAACCGGGCAATGTTTTCCCATTTATTTAATTGTAGTCATTCTATTTCGGATAACCTGTTCAATGTTATGTAATAAAAAAGTATTTTTACTATTGACGTTAAAAACTATATTGCAAATAAATTAAATAGGTGATAAAATGAGATCTCTGTTTCTTATTGCAATTTCAATTCTTTTGTTCAATTCCTGTGATACAAATGAAAGTGGTTATTCCGAAATAAAGCCAATTAAAGCAGCCAGCATTGATAAAATCCGGATAAATGGAAATGAAGTTAAGGTAACTACATCTTATGGTACACCAAATCCCTGCTGGTATTATTATAAAACCGAGGGTCAAAATTTCAGGAATACTTTTATTTCCAAAGTTTTTGCTAAGTATGATGGAGAAATGTGTATTCAAATGCTTGGATCATTCAATCACGAAGAAACAATTCTTTTTACCGGCAGCGGAAATAAGACTTTGAAATTCTGGCAAAATGATTCAACTTATCTGGATACGATAATTACTATCCAGTAAATTTTAATAAATTCTATAAACACATTTGATTCAGATAATTATATAAAAAGAAATATATTCTTTGATCCCGGATATTTGACTTATCAGATATTAACAAATCTCTAACCTTTTCATTAAATTAAGCACACCAATAACAATAATCTTTGTATGGAATATTTAATAATACTAGGTCTTTTTATACTAAACGGTTTGTTTGCAATGAGTGAAATTTCACTTGTTTCATCCAAACGTGCACGGCTTGAAGAAAAAGCAAAGAAAGGCAGCAGCGGTGCTAAGACCGCATTAAAACTTTTAGATGAACCGGAAAAGTTTTTATCTACTGTGCAGATTGGAATAACATTGATCGGAATTATTGCTGGTGCTTTTGGCGGATTAGCTTTTGCTGATGATCTTGTTCCCGTTTTGCAAAAAATAAACTGGCTTGCACCTTATGCTGATAAAGCTGCAATAGCAATAGTAGTAACTGTAATTACTTATTTTTCACTTGTTATTGGTGAGCTTGTGCCTAAAACAATTGCATTCAATAATCCTGAAGGTATAACAATTGCACTTGCGCCGGTTATGGAACTACTTTCCTGGATAACAACTCCCATAGTTTCTTTTCTTAGTTTTTCTACTAAAATCTTTTTAAAGATTCTGATGATTAAAAAGAAAGATAAAACACCTGTTACTGAAGAAGAACTAAAAATTCTCATAGAAAAAGGGACACAGTTCGGAACACTTGAACACAGAGAATCTGAACTTTTAAAACGGATTTTCAGATTCGGCGACAGAAGGGCTTACGAAATAATGACCAACAGACAGGATGTAAAAGTAATTAATATTAAAGATCCGATAGAAAAAATTAAACAGCAGGTTTACGAAAATCCGTTTTCACGTTACCCTGTTTATGATGAAACACCGGATAATATTTTCGGGATTTTTACAATTAAAGATTTTTTTCATAGCCTGAACAATAAACCTGACTTCAGATTAAAAGATATTTTAACTCAGCCTCTGTTTATTCCTGATAATCTTACCGGCATAAAAGTTTTTGAAAAATTTCAACAGACTAAAACTTACGTTGCAGTAGTTATTGATGAATACGGCTCATTTGAAGGAATAATTACTCTGCACGATCTTATAGAAAATATTTTTGGTGATCTGCCTGATAAACACGAAGAAGAAGAAATTGCAATTGTTAAACGCGATGATGGTTCTTTATTGATTGAGGGAAGTATTTTAATTGATGAGCTTAAAGAACATCTTAATATTGTTTTTGAAGATGAAGAAAATTACTCCACACTTGGCGGTTTTATGATGTATAAATTAAACCGTATCCCAAAAGCCGGTGATAAATTTGAATTTAAAGATTATATGTTTGAGATAGTCG
>JAVEUY010000043.1:0-12210 GCA_034005315.1 Ignavibacteriaceae bacterium
GCACTGATATATTGGAAGTAAACAAATTACCTTAAATTCATTGATAAACTGTTTTACAATTAGTAGTTTTGCTTCTATAAAATTGTAATACAGATGAAAAAAAAATGGTACACATATTTTAATTATTCAACAATTATTCTGGCTATAGCAGCAGCAGTTTTATTGTTTTTAAATTTACTTCCGAGAAACTGGTATGTTCCTGTTCTCGTAATAATGATAGTAATATTTATTCTTCGTATTGCTGCCAGAGTGTATTTTATTAAAGCCGCAAGAAAATCTGATTAAGGAGATAGTCTTCGAACGATCTGTACCTGTAAATGGTAAATTAAATTCCAAAGTACTCGTCTTAAATAATAGTTACGAGCCGTTATCGATTTGCAGCATTCGTAAAGCATTTGTTCTGCTATATCTTGGCAAAGCAGAATCCGTTATAAATGATGAAAGAAAAAATCTTCATACCGTATCACGGGAATATCCATGGCCAAGCGTTATCAGAATTAATAGATTTATAAAATTACCTTACAAAAAAGTTATTCTTACCAGAAAAAATATTTTAAGAAGGGATTCCTTTAAATGTGCATATTGCGGCAGATCGGATATTCCTTTAACTGTTGATCATGTTTTTCCAAAGGCACGCGGCGGAGATGATACCTGGGAAAACCTGATTACCGCCTGTACAGTTTGCAACAACAGAAAAGGTGACCGCACTCCGGAAGAAGCAAATTTGAAATTATTATCACGCCCCTTTAAACCAAGCCATATACTTTTTATAAAGAATGTTGTTAGCAGGCTTGATGAGAGATGGAAACCTTATCTGTATCTGTCCTGAAAGTTTTTATCATTATTTGTATCTTTAATAATTAAAAACAAAAAATAGTTAAGATGTCAAAAAAAAGAATTTTAAGCGGAATGCGACCGTCCGGCAAACTTCATCTCGGTCACTATGTAGGTGCTTTGGAAAACTGGATTGCATTGCAAAATGAATACGATAGTTTTTTTCTGATTGCAGATTATCATGTTCTAACTACTAATTTGGATACAAAAGATATTTATCAGAATTCAATTGACATGCTGATTGATTGGCTGGCTGTGGGACTTAATGCAGACAATAGTCCTATGTTCAGACAATCCCAGATTAAAGAACACACAGAATTAAATCTGATTTTTAGTATGTTGATAACCGTCAGCAGATTGGAACGTAATCCAACATTAAAAGACCAGATCCGGGATTTACATATTCAGCATACAGTATTTGGACATTTAGGTTATACTGTTCTTCAGGCAGCAGATATTCTTTTATACAAAGGGAATACTGTTCCGGTTGGAGATGATCAAGTGCCGCACGTTGAAATTACAAGAGAAATTGCAAGAAGATTTAATAAACAATACGGAAATGTTTTTCCTGAACCAGAGCCGTTGCTTACAAAGTTTCCACGACTAGCCGGATTAGATGGAAATGCAAAGATGAGCAAGTCATTAGGTAATGCCATTTTACTTTCTGATGAGCCTGAAATTGTGCAAAAGAAAATGAGAAAAGCCGCTATAGATCCAAATAAAACTACAAAAGAGACTCCTGGCAATCCTGATATTTGCACTGTCTTTTCATATCATAAATATTTTAACAAAGAAGCAGCAAAAGAAATTGACGAGGCTTGCAGGGGCGGTAAAATAAGCTGTTTTGAATGTAAAATGAAATGTGCAGAAAAAATATCTGAATTCCTTTCACCTATAATTGAAAAAAGAAAACATCTTGAATCTAACCTGAGCGAGGTAAAAGATATTCTTGCCGAGGGTGAAAAGAAAGCTAAACAGACTGCTGTAGAAACAATGAGTGAAGTTCATGAAAAAATGATGCTTGGATAATGTATAAAATTAAATTAGAACAATTTGAGGGACCGCTTGATTTACTTCTTTTCTTTATTAAAAGAGATGAGTTGAATATTTATGATATACCAATATCACAAATTACAAGTGAGTTCCTGGAATATGTAAATCTTATAAAACTTATGGACCTTGAAGTTGCCGGAGATTTTATTCTCATGGCTTCTACATTGATGCATATAAAAGTAAGAATGCTTTTACCGCGCGAGATTGATGAACGGGGTGAGGAAATTGATCCGCGGACAGATTTGATAAAAGCTTTACTTGAATATAAAAAATATAAAGAGGTTGCTGAAGATCTTACTTTTCTTGAATCTCATCAGCGTAAACTTAATTACAGAGGTTATTTTTCTGATGATGAAAAAATAGCTCCTCCGGAATATGAAACATTGCTTAAGAATATCTCTGTTTACGACCTGGCTAAAGCATTCAAAAAAGCTATTGATGGGATAAAACCACAGATCGTACACGAAATAAAAAAAATAAATATCAGCATTGATGATCAGATAAAATATATATTAGATAAAGTTTTAGAAAAAGGTGAAATTCATTTTTTAAGTCTTGTAGATGGTATGAAAGAAAAAATCAGAATAGTGATAACTTTTATTGCATTACTTGAACTGACTAAAATGGAAAAACTTGGAATAAAGGAATCACCGGAATTTAATGACTTTGTAATTTACGGATTGGCAAATGGATAAATCTTATAATTCAATAATTGAAGTATTAATATTTTCTTCTGATGAACCGATTTCGGAAAGTGAAATTATTCGCGCAATCAAAGGAATAGATGGCGAAGATGTCGAAATCAATTCGGAAAATATTTCTGAAACTGTAGATTTATTAAATAAATATTATGAAGAAAATGGAAGATCGTTTAAAATCAAAAAGATTGCCAACGGCTATGTTTTTGTAACTAAAGAAGTATTTGCAAAATATGTCGGATATCTTTCATCTGAAAAATCAAAAAGAAGATTAAGTCAGGCAGCATTAGAAACACTTGCCATTATAGCTTATAAGCAGCCCGTTACCAAGCCGGAACTTGAACAAATCAGAGGAGTAAATTCCGATTATATTCTAACCACATTATTGGAAAAAAATCTCATAACAATTACAGGAAGAGCAGAAAGTATCGGAAGACCGCTGCTTTACGGTACTACTACAGAGTTTCTAAAATATTTTGGATTATTTAATTTGAGTGATTTACCGAAACCCCGTGAGATAGAAGAAATTATGAAAGACGAAGACTTTATTGAACAGAAAAATAAAATAATGATGAACTTTGTTGAAGAGAGCATTGAAAAAGAATTTAATGATGAAAACAACAACACGACTGAATAAGTATATTGCTGATAGCGGGTTAACTTCCAGACGTAAAGCCGAAGAACTTATTCTTCAGGGAAGAGTAACTGTAAATAATAAAACCGTAACCAAACTTGCCTTTGAAGTTGATTCCGATAATGATATTGTTTTTGTGGATGGAGAAAAGATACAGCCTGCTGAGCATGTTTATTATCTTTTAAATAAACCAAAGGGTGTTGTTACTACAACTGACGATGAAAAGAAAAGAAAAACTGTAGTTGATCTGATAAATTTAAAACAAAAAGTTTTTCCTGTGGGAAGATTAGATTATAACACAACCGGTGTTTTAATTCTGACTAATGACGGAGATTTTGCTCAAAAATTATTACACCCAAAACATAATATAATCCGGGAATATGAAGTAACACTTGACAAAGAATTATCCTCAGACGATGAAAGGAAACTGCTTAAAGGAATCTTTATTGATGGTATAAGAAGCAGATTTTCAGAACTTTCTTATGCTAAAAAATCATCTGGTAAAAATGTAATTGTAAAGTGTACTGAAGGTAGAAATCACTTCGTTAAAAAGATGTTTTCTACTCTTAATTATACAATTGAAAAATTAAATAGAAAAAGTTTTGCAGGAATAACAGCAGATATTCCATTAGGTTCTTATCGAAAGCTAAAAGAAAATGAAATTCAAAAACTTAGTAAATAGTTTTATAATATTTCTTGTTTATAATTTTTCTTCCAGCAACGCTCTTGCACAGGATAGCACATTTATAGTTAAGGATTCTGTTAAAACATATTCTTATTCAACTATAGCTGACCTGCAAAAGGAGTTGAATGATTTTTTTGACGACAATAGTTTCAGAAATGCAAACTGGGGTGTTGTTATTCAATCACTTAACAACGGAGAATATTTTTATAAAAGAAATGAAGACAAATTTTTTATTCCTGCATCTAACCTGAAACTTTTTACAAGTTCAGGCGGATTATTGCTCCTTGGTAGTGATTACAGATTTTCAACTAATATTTTAACAAACGGTTATCAATCAAGCTCAACACTTTATGGTGATCTTATAATTCAGGGACGCGGAGATCCAACTATATCCGGTAGATTTTATGACAATGATTTAAATTATGTTTTTGATACCTGGATTGATTCTTTAGTTGAAATGGGTATTAATAATATAAAAGGAAATATTGTTGGCGATGATAATTTATTTGAAGATACCGGGCTTGGTAATGGCTGGTCGTGGGATTATGAAACAGATTGGTACGCAGCTCAATCCAGTGCTTTATCTTATAATGACAACTGCATTGATATAACTATTAAATATGATTCCAAAGCAGATTCAATAATTGTTTCATATAATCCTGTATTAAGAAATATTGTACTATTGAATAATGTTTCGGTTGCGAAAACAAATGAAAGAACATCTATTGATGTTTACAGAGAGCGCGGTACTAATGTAATCACTGTTTCCGGAACTTTCAGAAAAGATTCAGATAGTCTGATTACTTATTCTACTGTAATGAATCCGACTCAGTTTATGATTATGGCTTTCAAGAACAGACTGGAACAACGTAAAATCAGAGTTAACGGATATTCAATTGATATTGATGATTATGATCGAGAAATAAATTATAATGATCTGGAATTATTATTTACATGGTACTCAGAATCGTTAAGCGAAATTATTAAAGTTATTAATAAAGGAAGTCAGAATTTCTTTGCTGAACAGCTTTTAAAAACAATCGGACTGGAAAAGAAAGGATTTGGATCTGCAGTAAATGGTATTGCTGTACTAAGAGAATTATTTGGTGAAATAGGATTAAATCCTGAAAATATCGTAATGGTTGATGGCAGCGGGTTATCACATATAAACATGGTTACTCCGCGGCAGATTGTTGAACTGTTAAAATATATTTACTCAAATAATAAAATATATTCCGACTTTTTTAATTCATTACCTATAGCCGGTGTTGATGGAACAATTGGTAAAAGGATGAATAACACTTCGGCAGAAAATAACGTGAGAGCTAAAACCGGGTTTATCAGTCATGTAAGAAGTCTTTCCGGCTACGCATTTACAGGTGATAGCGAACCTGTTGCATTTTCTATTATTGCAAACAATTTTAATGTTCCGATTAAACTTGCAGATAATATACAGGACCTTGTCTGTTTAAGATTAACAAATTTCAGGAGAAAATAATTTTGGAAAACACTGTTCAACCTTCTCTTAATGAGCTTATAAAAAGAAGATACGAAGAACTAGATGAAATTATCAAAAAAGATATTTTACCTTTTGAGTATTCATTCGATGTTAACTCAGATTCTGAAAAGATAAAAAGCACTTTTGTTGAAGGTAAAGAAATGAACGTAAGTATTGCCGGCAGGATTATGGCGATACGAAGAATGGGTAAAGCTTCATTTGCACATATTCAGGATCACAAAGGAAGGATACAAATCTATTTAAAGAAAGATGACATTGGTGATTATTATGATGTCTTTAAATTGATGGATATCGGGGACATAATTGGTGTAGAAGGTTTTGTGTTCAAAACAAAAACCGGTGAGATTTCTGTTCATACTAAAAATATCAAGTTATTAAGTAAATCACTTTTACCTCTCCCGATAGCAAAAGAAGTTGTAGATGAACAGGGCAATAAAACTATTTTTGATCAGTTTTCTGATAAAGAATTAAGATACAGAAGAAGATATCTTGATTTGATTGTTAATCCGGAAATAAAAGATGTTTTTATTAAGAGAAGTAAAATTATTTCTTCAATGAGAAACTATCTTGATTCAAGTGGTTACTTAGAAGTAGAAACTCCTGTCCTGCAGCCATTGTATGGAGGCGCTGCTGCAAGACCATTTATTACTTATCACAATACTCTTGATACTCAATTATATTTACGAATTGCAGATGAATTATATCTTAAAAGATTAATCGTTGGCGGATTTAACGGAGTTTATGAAATTTCTAAAGATTTTAGAAATGAAGGTATGGATAGATCACATAATCCTGAATTTACTATGATGGAGCTTTATGTTCCTTACAAAGATTATAACTGGATGATGGAATTTGTTGAATCTATGTTTGAACATATCTGTAAAAATGTTTTTAACACTCTTGAGTTTCAGATTGATGATAAACTTATAAACTTTAAAGCTCCCTGGAAAAGAATATCAATGATTGAAGAAATTCAAAATAAAACCGGATTAAATGTTTTAAATTGCTCTTATGATGAATTAAAAAACACTGTAAAGAATCAGGGTATAGATATTTCAGGTATTAGTTCAAGAGCTAAATTAATTGATGAATTATTTAGTGTAACAGTAGAACCCGAATTAATACAACCTACATTCATTATAGATTATCCTGTTGAACTTTCACCTTTAGCAAAAAAACACCGGGGCAAAGAAGGTGTTGTCGAAAGATTTGAAGGTTATGTAATGGGCAGAGAAATCTGTAATGCTTTCTCTGAGCTTAACGATCCGATTGATCAAAGAAAAAGATTTGAAGAACAGGTAAAGATGCGTGAAGCCGGTGACGAAGAAGCTCATCAAATAGATGAAGATTTTCTTCGTGCACTTGAATATGGAATGCCGCCGACTGCAGGTTTAGGAATTGGTATAGACAGAATTGTTATGCTTTTTACTAATCAGCCTTCTATCAGAGATGTGATCTTTTTTCCACAGATGAAGCCGGAAGTAAAAAGTTAAACAGATTATTATTTGACTATATAAGTTGATATTTTTTCTTTATCTATAAACTGAAATTATGGAGTGTATATATATATGTTCAAATCTGTAAAATTTCCATATCTGCTGTTTGCAGCCGTGTTAGGTATTGTCCTCGGTGTATTTTTAAACAAAGCCTTCTCAGTTGATAATCTTCGCGATAGCATAAGAAAATTTAATGATGTATTAACTTTTACTGAAAAGTATTACGTTGAAGAAGTTGATACTCAGAAACTTGTTGAGTCTGCAATAAACGGTATGCTTAATGAATTAGATCCTCACTCTGTGTATATCTCACCGGAACAATTTAAACAAGTTGAAGAATCTTTTAGAGGAGATTTTGAAGGTATCGGAATTGAATTTCAGATTGTAAATGATACTTTAACAGTTGTTTCTGCTATTTCCGGCGGACCAAGTGAAGCACTTGGAATAATACCCGGTGACCGAATAGTAAAAATTGAAAACGAAAGTGTGATTGGTATTACTAACGATGATGTAAGAAATAAATTAAGAGGTAATGCTGGTACCGAAGTTAAAGTCTCAATCATCAGAACAGGAATTGCAAAAGCGATTGAATACACTATTGTGAGAGATAAAATTCCTTTGTATTCAGTTGATACACATTTTATGATTAATAACAGCACCGGTTATGTAAGTGTTTCAAGATTTTCAGAAACAACTTATGATGAACTTAATCAGGCATTACAATCTCTTAACAAAGATGGAATGAAACAGCTTATATTTGATTTAAGAAGCAATCCCGGCGGATATTTAAATCAGGCTGTAAAAATATCTGATCTTTTTATAGATGGTAAGAAAAAGATTGTTTATACCGAAGGAAGAAGACAGGAATTTGATGAACAATACTTTGCTTCTGAACCATCAATCTTCGAAAAGATTCCGATTATAATTTTAATTAATCATGGCAGCGCTTCTGCAAGTGAAATAGTATCAGGTGCCGTTCAGGATTGGGATAGAGGTTTGATTGTAGGCGAAACTTCATTTGGGAAAGGACTTGTACAAAGACAATTTGATTTGCCTGATAATTCAGCTTTAAGATTAACTATTTCACGTTATTATACTCCAAGCGGAAGATTGATTCAGAGAGATTATAAAAACAAAAAAGATAAAGCAGCATATTATTCTGAATTATCTGAAGAAGATAAAACTGAAGGTGAAAATATAGATCATACTGCTGAACAGGATTCTGTTAAACCTGTATATAAAACAAATAAAGGAAGACTTGTTTATGGCGGCGGCGGTATTACGCCTGATTATATTATTAAATCTAAACCGGTTACATTATTTACTCAGGATTTGTTAAGGAAAAATGTTTTTTATACTTATATACTTTCTTATCTTGATAAAAATAACGGAACGATTAAAGAAAAATATTCTGATCTTAAATCATTCAGAGAAAACTTTATTATATCTGATTCATTCTTAAAAAGCTTTATCGATTATGCCAAATCAAAAGATGTTGAATTTAATGAAAAAGAATTTAGTGAAGATAAAGATTACATTGCGGCAAGGTTAGAAGCACTAATTGCAAGAAACTATTGGAAAAATGAGGGCTGGTATTCAATTCTGTTAAAGACTGATGAACAAATGAATAAAGCTTTAACTCTATTTGATGAAGCAAAAAAAATAGCTGAATTAAATTGAAAAATATTATTATTCTGATTTTTTCTATTCTGCTGATATTCAATTCATTATCTTCTGGAAATCAGACAGATAATTTTACTGCTGATTATAAACCAAAAAAGATTAATGTCGGCGAGGATATAACTTATGTTGTAAAATACCTTGCTTTTGAGATTGGTGAAGTTAGATTAAAAGTAATCAGCACAACTACAGAAGAGAATGATACTATCTACAGCGCAATTGCATACATCGATTCTTATTATGGAATACCATTCGTCGATCTGCATCAAATATATGAAACAAAATTTGATCAGAAGCAGAACTCCCGTTACTTCAAAGGGATAATACTGAAAAACGATACTACTTTTACAACATATCAATACGATAAAAATAAAAAAACAATTCATGTTAAAAAGGGTCGTGAAAGAACAAATGAAATCTGGACTGATTCTTTAGCTAAATCAGATAAAGAATATCTGGATGGTTTATCTTTGTTTTATTATGCACGAATGAGAACCGGACTTCAGAAAAAATTAACTGTACCTGTTTTTATTAACGAAAAATTTGAAAAAACATTTATAAATTTTTACAAGGAAAATGAAGACCAGAATATTGATGCAGTAAATTATGATATTGATTGTGTTTATATTGATGGTGAAACAGAATTCAGAGGTATTTTTGGTTTAACAGGTTATTTTGAAGGATGGTTTTCAAATGATGAATATGCAATTCCGATTCGTGCCAAGATGCACGTAATAATAGGAAGCATTACTTTAGAATTAAAAAACTGGAGTATGAAAGAATGGATGCCGCCAAAATACAAAGACTAAATGAACATTATAATGAAGTTAAACTGTTTCCTTATAAAAATCTTTTTCCTAAAATAGATAAAACAGTTTTTCTTGCTTCAGGAGTAAAAGTTGTTGGCGATGTTGAAATTGGCAAAGACTCAAGTATTTGGTATAACACAGTTATAAGAGGAGATGTCCATTATGTTAAGATCGGATCAACAACAAATATTCAGGATAATTCAATGCTTCATGTAACGAACGGAAAATTTCCTTTAAATATCGGAAACAAAGTTACAATAGGTCATGCTGTTAAGTTACATGGCTGTACTTTAATGGATCTTTGTTTAGTTGGAATTGGTGCAATAGTATTAGACGGAGCCGTTATTGAAGAAAAATCGATGGTAGCAGCCGGGTCGGTAGTTAAACAAAACTTTGTGGTTCCGGGCGGTAAATTAGTAGCCGGTGTTCCCGCAAAAATTGTAAGAGATTTAACTGAAGCTGAAATGGATGAATTTGAAAAATCTGCGTTGCGATATGCAGGTTATACAGAAATTACTGTTGATTCCTTATTAAGTACATTTTGAGTTTGTTCAGTGAAGAATGTTAGTGTAATTGACAAAAAAAAGTCTCTAAATAAAAATGCAATCCATCGATTAGTTCATTATTTAACGGAAGAAATCGGTTTCTCAATAAAGACTTTGCAAATAAACTTTATTAATAATGAAGAGATTCGAAAATTAAACAAAAGATACTTATCTCACGATTATACTACTGATATATTAACATTTGATTATTCGAATGAAAAAAAAATGCTTGATGCAGAAATTTATATATCCTTAGATGAGGCAGTAATTAACTCCGGGAAATACAAAGTTAGTTTTGAAAAAGAGATAAAAAGACTTGTTATTCATGGTATCCTGCATTTGACAGGTTATGATGATAAAGCACCAGGTGATAAAAAAATTATGAAAAGATTAGAAAACAGATTGCTTTCTAAAATAAATTTTACTTTATTGTAATCAGATTTTAATCAATTAATATAAACCTCAATTGATCCCGATTCATAAAAATATTTTCTGGATCGCGTCTTACAGTTGCTGTAATTTATCCACAATTTTATCAGAACAATATTGTGACAATAGAAATAATTATAAATAAATATTTATCAAATTTGCGTAACGTAAGCAGATATTCTGAGCATACTATTAAGGCTTATACAAATGATCTTACTGAGTTTACAAAATATTGTATTTTAAATGAACGGTTAAACATTTTACAGATAAATGAACGGTTCTTAAAATCATACCTTATATACCTAAATGAAAAGGAACTTGATAAAAAAACAATATCAAGAAAATTAGCATCAGTCAGAAGTCTTTTTAAATATGCTTTTCAGAACGATCTGATAAAGGAAAACCCTGTATTATTAATTAAAAATCCTAAATCAAAAAGGAAATTACCGGAAGTAATATCTGATTCAGCTATACCTGAATTACTAAATAATGTTAAAGAATCGAATGAGAATCCTGAATTAATATCAGTTATTTTTGAAATTCTTTACGGTTCTGCTTTAAGAGTTAGTGAACTGTGTAATCTGAAATTTAAAGACTACAATGAGAATAAAGAACAGTTTATTGTTACAGGTAAAGGAAATAAAACACGTATTGTTCCGGCTGGAAAAAAAACAATGCTTGCCATTTCAAAGTATTTAAATTTATTTCCAGTCACATCAAAAAATGATTACTTGATTAGAACCAAAAAAAATGATAAACTTTACCCAAGATTTGTTTATAGAATTGTAAACAAATATTTATCCGGAGTATCAGACATTAAAAAGAAAAGCCCTCATATATTGCGACATAGTGCAGCAACTCATATGCTTGATAACGGTGCTGACCTGAGAGCAGTAAAAGAGATATTAGGACACGAAAATTTGTCAACAACACAAATCTATACTCATGTTAGTATAGAAAGATTAAAAACTACATATAAAAAATCTCATCCAAAATCTTAATAAACGGAGGATAAAATGAATATTCAGATAACAGCCAGAAAGTTCAAAGCGCACGATACTTTAAAAGAATTTATCAGAGACGAAATTACTTCACTCCAGAAATTTAATGATGATATTATCGGAGCAGATGTAATTCTTAGTTATCAGAATAATCAGAATAGTATCAAAAAGGCAGAGATTGTTTTATACATTCCCGGCCAAACATTAAATGCGGCAGATAAATCAGAAGAATTTAAAGTAGCTATAAGCTCTGCTGCAGAAAAGCTCAGAAGACAGTTAAAGACTGTTAAATCAAAAAGAGTTTCAAAAGCAAGATGATGAAGTTCGATCAGAACGCAGTTAACAGAAAAGAATTTATTACAGTTGGTTTCCTTTTTGATAACGCAAAAAGGATTTGCAAACTGGAATTGCTTAGTGAAAATAATGACTTTGAAAAAAAAGTATTTGAACAAAACTTACACCGGTCAGGATTAGCCCTGGCCGGTTTTGTTGATCTGTTTTCTTATACCAGGGTTCAGGTTTTTGGTAATACTGAAATGAGGTATTTGGAACATCTTACTCCAGAAAAACTAAATGACTCACTCGAAAAATTTTTTAGTTTTAACATTCCTTGTATTATTCTAACAGATAATAATAAACCAATTCCATTATTACTTGAAAAAGCAAATAAGTATCGTGTCCCGTTATTTCAAACAAGTTATTCTACTACAAAACTGGTTTATTTCTTAAGCGATTTTTTAGATGATCAGTTTTCACCTCGAATATCATTTCACGGATCCTTTGTTGATGTTTATGGTGTTGGAATTATGGTAATTGGAAAATCCGGA
>JAVEUY010000436.1:0-2689 GCA_034005315.1 Ignavibacteriaceae bacterium
AATTAAAACTCATTATTTCCTCAGCAAAGTTTTTAGAAAATTCAGCATTCTTAGTTAATCTCTGTTACAAAAATAATAAACCTTTGGCTAATGAATCACTTTCTTATTAAACGTATAAATCAATAAATTTGAAATGAATATACAGAATATTTAGTTCAATAAATTTATGTAGTGATAATGAAGAAAGTACTGTTCATAACATATTTTTGGCCGCCTTCCGGAAAAGCTTCACTTCATTGGCCATTGGATATAATAAGACATCTGCCAAAAGATGAAATTGAACCAATTATTCTGACTGTTAAGGAAGAGTCATTTACTCAGAAAGATCAGAGTTTATTAAAAAAAGTTGACCCTGCCTGGATTACAATTAAATCCTGTGCTTTGGAACCCTTTAACATTTACAGAAAGTTTATAGGAAAAAAGAAAAACGAAAAGTTAATTGCGTCTGAAACAATTTCCTTAGAAAATAAAAGTATGACTCATCACATTTCACTTTGGATTAGATTAAATCTATTCATCCCTGATGCAAGAGTCGGCTGGAATTTTACAGCTTATAAAACAGCAAGAAAATTTTTCACTAAAGAAAAGTTTGATATTATTGTTTCAATCGGACCGCCGCATAGCTCTCATCTTATCGGGCTTAAATTAAGCAGGATGTTTAACCTGCCTCACATCCCTGTTCTGATTGATCCCTGGGTTGATATTATTTATTATAAAAATCTTAAAAGAAGCTCTGTTACAAAAAAGATTGATAATCGTTTTGAAAAATCCGTTTTACTAAATGCAAAACAAGTTATATTTGTTAATAAATCAACTGAAGAAGATTATCTGAATAAATATAGTTTCTTAAAAAACAAAACTAATGTATTGTACTGGGGATATGATGAAGATGATTTTAAAAGTGTATCTCAAAGTTCCTTGTCTGAAGTATCAGACATTCAGATAAATGAAAAGATAATCGTACACGCAGGAAACCTATTTGCATATCAGAATCCGAAAAATTTCTGGCAAAAAATAAAATCTGAGAATGATAACGGCAGTAATTTTAAAATCAGATTTATCGGAACAGTTGATCCAATTGTTTTAGATTATCTTAAAGAAATTGGATTACAGGATAAAGTTGAAACTTTGGGCTTTCTTCCTTATCCGGAAATGATAACGCAAATTTCAAAAGCAGATATTCTTTTAGTTTGTGCTTCTGAACCGCGACACGTACCCGGAAAATTATTTGAAGCTTTACGAACCGGAAAACCTGTTATTGCTTTTGGCGATGACAATACGGAAGTTAAGCAAATTATCGAATCAGCAAACTCAGGGATGATGTTTGGATATAACGATTCCTGTCAGGATTTTTTTACCAATTATAAAAATATTAAACCCGATCTTACATTCATTAAAAGTTTTGACCGGGCTTTAATAAGTCAAAAATTTTTTAATATAATAAAAACTTACTGAGAAAAAATTTACTTACACAATCCGGCTTCAATAAAACATTTTTTAATCCTCTTAAATGTCCGGTTAATATCGTTATCTAAACCTATTGATATTCGGACAAGTCCATCACTTAATCCCATTACTTTTCTTTCTTCTTCAGGAATTTCAGAAGATGTGCTATGACCGGGAGAAGAGAATAATGTTTTAAAGTATCCGAGACTAACAGCAAGATATCCGACTTTTTCTTTCTGCATATTTGCCATTACTTTGTTTGCTTGTTCTGTTGTTCCGGCATCAATTGCAAGCATACCGCCATAACCAAATTCATTATTCATAATTTTTTTAAGCAGCTTATGTCCTTTATGTGATTTTAGTCCTGGATAAAAAACCTTACAGCCAAACTTCTGAAAGTTTTCTGCTAAGTATAAAGCGTTATCACTGTGTTTTTTCATTCTGATGTGAAGTGAATGCAAGTTTTTCATAATAGAAGCTGCACGGAAACTATCCAATACTGGTCCAAGAAGCATTGATGCTCCTGAATTGATATCAGTTAATTGCGAAATAAATTCCTTTGTACTGCAAACACAGCCGGCAACACAGTCACTTGTTCCATTAATAAATTTTGTTAAACTATGAACAACGATATGAGCACCTAAACGAATCGGGGAAATAATAATAGGACTAAAAGTATTATCAATTACGAGTTTAATCCCATTATCATTTGCAATTTCAGACAGCCTGGGAATATCAGCAATTTCTAACAACGGATTACTAATGGATTCACAATAAATCAATTTAGTCTTTTTGGTAATTGCTTTTTTAACTGCTGATAAATCCTGAGTGTTTACAAATTTTACTTTTATTCCGAACTTTGGTAAAAAGTTTTTAAAGAACGCATAAGTGCCTCCATAGATTGTTCTGCTTGAAACAATTTCATCTCCGCTATTACAAAGCTGCAAAATAACACAGGATATTGCACCCATTCCTGATGAAGTTACAATCGCTGCTTCAGAATCTTCAAGTTTCGACAGAGCATCTGCAAGATATTTGTTTGTCGGATTCCAATGGCGTGAATATAAAAAACAACCTTCAATTTCCTGTTCAAACAATTCATTCATTGTCTGCGGATTAAGAAAAGTATAAGTAGATGAATCTGTTATAGATGGGTTAACATCCCCATACTCGCCAAAAACCAGATAATCCTGTATCTCACTGCTAGGGTCATAATGATGCATAACTCCTCCTTTATTTTTTA
>JAVEUY010000437.1:0-2682 GCA_034005315.1 Ignavibacteriaceae bacterium
ATGTGTCTTTTACTACTTCGGAGAGGTCAATCGTTACTTATGGAGGAAAATTTCTATATCATAATGGTAAGATAGTAATAATTCAATAGTTATGCTAGGTTTAGGAATAGGATTACATAGAAGAAAGTCTTCGGGCGGGTGGACAAACCTAACTGACTTTTGGGGAATAGGTAGGTCAGGATTAACAATTCCTGATGTTCATGGTAATAACGCACAAATATTAGTGCCTCATGTAAACGTAACAGCAACAAGTTATATAACTCGAAGTGTCGCCAATTTCTACAATGCTGATGTATCGGGATTTATTGAGGCTGAGGTTTATGTTGATAGAACCAACTTGTTATATGTATTTAGTCGAGCAGCATCGGGAAATAACAAGAGATATGTAAATGTATATATTTCAGCATTAGGAAAAGCTGTTCTTGATGTACGGAATTATGATTTGTTATGGAGAATTTACTCCACTAACGATGCATTAACAGTGGGGTGGCATAAAGTAAAATGGGTAAGTGATGGTACGGCAGAAAGCATTTATGTAGATGATGTACTGATGGCTGGTACTGTTGCAGGGAATGGTTCGGGAGGCGAATGGTTTGCAGATGTTTTAGCATTGGGCGGTGCCTTTGAACGTATAACAGTCGGGGCATTTTACTGCAACATTCTTTACGGTTCAGTAAGCGGCAAAATCAAATGGGTAAATTATAGTGATAAGAGTAAATGGTATTTAACTGGGCAAGGGCTTTATGAATATGATTCGAATGGAATACATGATCTAACATATGTGGGTAATCCAATACCCGTTTATGATCAATTAGGTTCAACTCATTTGCTTGACAATGGTTACTCTGTATTTAAAAAAGATGCTCAAAAAAATGAATATGTTCCTAATTTAGTGTCAAATACACCTATTGCAACTCCTTCTCTGTTGTCTACTTATACCAGATACGTTGATAGGAATGGTTCCGCTGCGAAACATAATCTTGCACCATGCTTGATTGATTTTGACTCTGAAGGAAACGGATTGTTAACTAATTACGATAGATCAGACACAACAATATTTGAAGATGCTGCAAGGGCTGGGAGTGATTATGATGTGACACATCCTTTTAGATGGAGAGCTGAAGACATTGCTGACCCTACAGTTTATTATAATTGGCTGAAGGTTGGGTATAAGGATAAACTACTTTCAAGAATAACTCAAGAAGATATGATTATTCTAACACTTGATGAAATACTGTCTTTAAAATGACCGAGTTACAAAGAATAGAATATTGTAAGATAAGTGATTACTTTATTAAAGAAAATGGAGTTTTATTGAAGGATGTTAATAATTCCAGAATATTTAAAACTGACTTTATATCTGCAAATAATTTTCTTGTTGAACCTGTTATTAATAAAGTAAGAGTTGCCGAGCCTCACGTAACAGTCATTGAAAGTATCTACAATCATTTTAGAGGCCCTTGTGTGGCAATAACAAATAATGGTGTAATGATATGTATTTTTGGAGCTAAAACTGATGGTTCTGGAGATTTTCAGCCTGCTGTTGGAGCCATATCAAGATCTTTTGATATGGGGTTAACATTTGAAACACCAACCATGTTAGTTGATAATAACCACGTTGATGAGAGATCGCGTGCAGGATGTGACCAACTTCTTTTAGACAAGGTAACTAATAGATTATTTGCATTTGGGGGTTCTGTTGATAATCATATAGAAGGCCCTATTATGGGGGTAACTCTTGATCCTCCTTATATTTGGGATATTTTTTATATCTACTCCGATGACGATGGAGCAACTTGGTCAGATAAAGTATCATTAAAGCCTGTCCTAATGACTGACCCCTTAAGTAATGCTTTTCAGAATGGGGCATCAAGTGTTGGGATTCAACTGGATGATGGCACTTTGGTTCTTACAGTTTACGACATTAGGCAGTCAGATAATTTGGCTTTGACAGGCAATGATTGGAGTATGAGAACGGCAATGGTTTATTCAACAGATCACGGCGATACGTGGCATAGAAGTACAGATTTACCAAGTATTACTAATGAAGCAACTCAGGATTATGTAGATGGAGAAATATATATAACAGCAAGACAATACACACCCCCTTCAAAAAGGATATTTAAAACGTCTGATTTTGGGGAAACATGGGTTACATCAAGGGGAGATAATAAACTGGCAGGATTTCAGACACAGACAAGTAGTTTGAAAGTTAAGAACACTCATTTGTTTTGCTGCCCTGCATCACTGACAGATAGAACTTTATTAATGATTCACACTTCAAAGAAACTAACAGACTTCATGAAGTTTTTAATGATTGATGCAGAACCTATATATGGGTATAGTTCTATTGCACATTATCAAAACAGGCTTTTTGTTTTTTATGAAAAATGGGACGGTATGTGGCTTGCAGATATAAGTGATTATTTGAAATATATAGATTAATAGTGTAGTAGGTATGCAACGAAACAATAATAATAATGGAAACATTAAAAGAATAAGATAAGTAATAATTCAATAGTTATGACACCAATCAACGACAAGCGAGCAAACAACTTCATGTGGATAGTTGGAATAGTATTAACGATGTTTTGCGGTGCTGGGTTAACCGTAGCGTTATCGTTCGGTCAGACTAAACAGCAAGTATCTGAACATGATGAAGCGATACGCAAGTTAAAACGC
>JAVEUY010000044.1:0-12109 GCA_034005315.1 Ignavibacteriaceae bacterium
GATCTGCCGGCTCTGTTATGTCGTTTTAAAAAAGATGGTACAATCTTTTATGTTAACAACGCGTACTCCGGATTTTTTAACACAGCAAAAGAAAATATATACGGAACTAAATTCTTTATTGATATTTCAGAGATTGAAAAATCCGGAACAAATGAATCATCAAATAATAGTTTTATTAAACAATTCTCACTAAAATCTGAAAACGGTTCAACTTTCCGGATTGAATGGATAATTAACAAAATTAACAATAACTCTTCAGATAATTCGGAATATCAGGCTGTAGGAATTGATATCTCCAAACATAAACTCTTAAAAGAACAACTGACTAAAAATTCTGAAAATCAGGCAACACATTCTCCTGCTGCAAAAGAGGAAATGAGCGACAATAAAAAATCCGAAACTCTTGAGAAAGCACTATATCAGATATCCCGTGCTGTTATTGATAATGAAAATCTTGATGACCTTTATTCATCAATACACAAATCACTCGGAGATGTTTTGCCGGTTGAAAATCTGTTCATCGCAATCTATGATAAGGAAAGTAATCTATTAAGTTTTCCTTATATGGTTGATGAGTACGATGAGCCTTATGAAACTGCACCGCCCGGAAGAGGTTTAACAGAATATGTTCTGAGAACCGGAAAACCGCTTCACGTTGATCAGAAAATATTTAAAGTCCTGGTTGATGCAGGCGAAGTTGATCTTTATGGAACTGACTCGCTTGATTGGATCGGTGTACCGTTAAAAATCGGTGATCATACAATAGGAGTGATAGTTGTTCAGTCTTATAATGAAAAAATAAGATTGGGCAAAAGAGATTTAAATGTTCTGATATACGTGTCTGATCAGATTGCGCTTGCAATTGAAAGAACCAGAACTCATAATCTGTTAAAGAGCAGCGAAGAAAGATATCGTTTGCTTTTTGATAAAGCCGCTGATATTATAATTATTTTAGATCCGCATGGTAAAATTCTGGATTTAAATAATTTATTTGAAGAAGAAACCGGTTATACCAGAACAGAGTTAATAGGACAAAACATATTTTTTTCTGAGATATTAACTGCAAAGTCGGTTGTTTCATCAGCCTTTTATATTACAAAAATAATTCACGGCAAAGATGTTCCGATTTTTGAAACTGACCTTATCAAAAAAGATGGAAGTATCGTAACTTATGAACTGCGCGGAGTACCTATCCGTGAAAAAGATTCTTTGACAGGTATTCAGGCAATCTTAAGAAATGTTACAGAAAGAAAAAGAACTGAAGCAAAGCTGCTGCAAAGCGAAAAACATTTATCAAACCTTATGTCAAACCTTCCGGGTATGGCGTATATACGAAAGTATAGTTCTGATTGGATTATGGAGTTTGTCAGTCAGGGTTGTTTTGAACTAACCGGATTTTTACCCGATGAACTGATTCATAATAAAGTTGTTACCTATGCTGAACTAATTCACCCCGAAGATAAAGAAACGGTTTTTGTATCTGTAAGAGAAGCAGTTATAAAGAAAAAGCCATACCAGATTGTTTACAGAATCAGAACAAAAAATGAAGGAGAAAAGTGGGTTTGGGAAAAAGGCACTGCTCAGTTTTCACGTAAAGGCAAGGTTGAAACTCTTGAAGGATTTATTACAGATATTTCCAGCAGGATTCAGGCTGAATCAGCACTAAGAGAAAATGAAGAGCTGTACAGAAAACTGATTGCAACTCTTCCTGATATAATTGCAATAACAAATTTAAAAGGCGAATTAGAATTTCTTAATGAAGTCGGGATAAGGATTTCCGGTTATTCAGATTTTGAAGAAATAAAACAAAAAAGTTTCTTAATATTTATTGCCGAAAAAGATAAAGAGCGTGCATTCTTAAACTTCAAAAAAACTTTTGTTGCAAATATCGGACCTCAGGTATATACTTTTGAAAATACCAAAGGTGAACAATTCCTTTTTGAAATTCAAAAAGAAGTTCTGAAATCAATAGACGGAACACCTTATGGATTGATTTTTTCATGCCGCGATATAACAGGCAGAAAAAAAGCTGAGACCGAACTCGCTCAGTCTGAAGAAAAATACAGAACATTAATTGACAGCATCCAGGATGGCGTGTTTCTTATAGTTGATGGCATGGTTTCATTTGTAAACCGCGCTTTCAAAAAAATGATTGGATATGATACTGATGAAATTCAGGGGCAGCCATTTACTAAATTTATTTCACCTGAAGATCTGGAACTTGTAAAAAACAATTATAAGCTAAGACAAGAAGGTCAGGTTGTTCCGGCTTATTATGAGTGGCGTATGCTGCATAAAAACGGCAGCAGGGTTTTTGTAAATATGAGTGCCAGAGTAATTAATTATCAGAATAAAAAAGCAACTATAGGCACACTTAAAGATATTACTTTACAAAAAGAACTTGAGCACACGCTTCTTAACCAGAAAAATCTTTTTAAAGGCATAGCAGATGCAGCAAACATTCTTCTTACAGAAAGAGACTTTAATCTTGCTATCAGGAATACATTAAAATCGTTAGGTGAATCATCTGATATAGACAGAGTTTATATTTTTGAAAATAATATTGACGAAGAAAAATCTGAATATTTAATGAATCAAAAATATGAATGGACAAATGGCAGCATCAGCTCAGAAATAAATAATCCTGATCTGCAAAGCCTTAGTTATTTCCCGATGTTTGAAGAATGGTACCCGGTATTAAAAAGCGGTGGTATAATTAATAGTCTTATTAAAGATCTTAATCCTGCATTACGTGATTTATTGTCGATTCAAAAAATTAAATCAATTTTGCTTGTCCCTATTATGGTTAAAAAAGAGTTCTGGGGCTTTATCGGCTTTGACTATTGTAAATCCGACAGAGTATGGAGTGAAAGTGAAATATCAACACTTCAGACAACTGCTGCAAATTTAGGTGCTGTTATAGAAAGAGAGCTTACAAAAAAAGAATTAATTGAAGCTAAAGAAACTGCTGAAGAAATGAGCAAGTTAAAATCTAACTTTCTTGCAAACATGAGCCACGAATTAAGAACTCCGCTTATTGCAATCCTTGGTTATACTGAAATCCTTAAAACAGAGATCGCTCATTATGAGTGGAATGAAATGATCTCAACAATTATGGCAAGCGGTAAAAGACTTTTGGAAACATTAAATCTTATTCTTGATCTTTCTAAAGTAGAGGCTGATAAAGTACAGGTTAATTATAACGAACTGAATATTGCAAAAGAGATTACTGATATTATTAACTTGTTCAGTCCGGTTGCACAGAAAAAAAATCTTTATATCAAATCACAAATAGAATCTGATAATATACTGGCAAGACTGGATAAAAGACTTTTTCATTCTGTCATTTCGAATCTTGTAAATAATGCTATTAAATACACTGATAAAGGCGGAGTGGAAATCAAGCTTAATGTTCTTAACAGCAATGGAAGCAGTAATGCAATGATAAATGTTATTGATACAGGAATCGGAATTGCGATGGAAAATCAGGAAACAATTTTTGATGAATTCAGACAGGTTAGCGAGGGCTATAACAGATATTTTGAAGGCGCAGGACTCGGTTTAACTATTGCGAAAAAGTTTGCAGAAAAAATGGGAGGCAGTATTTCTTTGCAAAGCGAACAAGGAAAAGGTTCAACATTTACTGTTGTTTTTCCGGTTGAAAGATCATCCTTAAATAATAAAGTAAATAATCATTTACCTGCTGAAAATGATCTTCCACAAAAAATCGGCAGGAATAAAAAAGTATTAGTAATTGATGATGATTACTCTTCCAGAAAAATTGTTGAACTGTTTTTAAGAGGTGAAGTTGAAATAGAAGCAGCATCAACTGATAAAGAAGGTTTTAAGCTGATGAACAATAATGAATATTCGTTAATTCTGCTGGATATCAGTCTTGGTAAAGGAACAAATGGTATTGATGTGCTAGGAATAATAAGAGAGAATCCAAATTATAAGAACACACCGGTTATTGCAGTAACAGCACATGCAATGGTTGGCGACAGAGAAAAATTTATTAATTCAGGATTTACTGATTATCTGTCAAAACCTTTTGCTAAAAGGGATCTTATCAGTAAAGTAAGATTATATGTAAGTAAATCAGAAGTAAATCAGATTCCTGATTAAAACATACATACACGCTGATAAGCTTCCTCCATTCTTAACCGATAATCCATTAAAGATATTTCAACAGCGCCAAACATTTTTAAGTGTTCAGTCATATATTGAACATCAAGCAGAATAAAATCATTCCCTCTCAAATGATAAAGAAGTTTAAGAAGGGCTGCTTTTGAAGCCTGGGAAACTATTGAGAACATAGATTCTCCAAAAAAGGCACCGCGAAAAGTGATACCATACAAACCACCGACTAATTTATTGTTCTGCCAGGTTTCAACCGAATGCAGATGACCGCGTTTAATCAATCTTATATAAGCTTCAATTAATTTTTCGGAAATCCAGGTATGCTCTCTGTTTGCACATCCTCTGATAACTGAAAGAGGGTCAGTATCAAATTTTATTTCAAAGTTTTGTTTTTCAATTTCTTTTTTTGCCGAACGGGGAACATTAAAATTATCTAACGGAATTATGCATCTTATTTCAGGTAAAAACCATTCGATATCACCGGTCTTTTCGTTTGCCATTGGAAATGCACCGGTAGCATATAACCTGAGCATATTATTGGGTCTAAGAAATTCATCTGAAAATTTGTTAACAGTTCCGCTCATTTTTATCACTTAAATGTAAAAAAACAAATCATTTTTTATTTGAAATTTACCTTGTTTAAGTTAACAGGTCAATTTTTAAAATTCTTTGTAAAAAAAGTTATCCAAAAAATTCTTTATGAAAAAAATTGCTGTTGTTGCTCTTGGAGGAAACGCACTTCTCAGGGGAGATGAAATTGGCTCAATCCAGCAGCAGGAAAAAAACACTTACAATACTTGCATAAACTTAATCAATCTTATTAAAGATGATTATAATATTGTTATTACTCACGGTAACGGACCACAGGTTGGAAACATTATGCTTCGCAATGAAGCAGGATATAACAGCTATAAAATCCCTAAAATGCCTCTTGATATTTGTGTGGCTGATTCGCAGGGCGGAATCGGTTATATGATCGAAAGACAAATGATTAATATTTTACGTGAGCATAAAATCAAAAAAAATGTTATTACTGTAGTAACACAGGTTTTGGTTGATCAAAACGATCCGGCATTTCAGGACCCTACAAAACCTGTCGGTGCATTTTATCTTAAAGAAGAAGCTGATCTTTTAGCAAGGGCAAACAATTTTGTATTTAAAGAAGACCCCAGAAAACGCGGATGGAGAAGAGTTGTTCCGTCACCTAAACCTATTGATGTATTAAACAGAAAAGTTATTAAGAACCTTGTTAATAAAGGTAATATTGTTATTGCTTCAGGAGGCGGCGGAGTTCCTGTTTATCTTGGTAAAGACAAAAAGCTTTATGGTGTTGAAGCTGTAATTGATAAAGATTATGCTTCTGCATTGCTTGCTGAAGAAATAGGTGCAGAAACTTTTTATATCCTTACGGATGTTCAAAAAGTTTATATAAAATTTCATAAACCGGATCAACAGGCTCTTGATGTAATTACTGCTGATGAAGCACAGAATTATTATGATAATGGAGAATTCCCTGCAGGGAGTATGGGACCGAAAATTCTTGCTGCTATCCATTTTGTAAGAAATGGCGGAAAAGAAACAGTTATTACCGACTCAACTAAGCTTGGAAATCATAACTGCGGAACAAGAGTAGTAAATAGTAAGTAATCAACTCTGAATTTGTAACTTCTGATTTTTTATCAATCAGAGAATTTAAATAAAAAATATAATGGAGCATTTATGGCAATTAATATGAAGGGTAAAGATCTCATCTCTATCGCTGATCTTACACTTGAAGAAATTTATGAAATTTTTGATGTAAGCAAATCATTAAAAGAAAAACATTATTCCGGTGAGCCGCATCGCCTGCTGGAAAGAAAAACTCTTGGAATGATTTTTACAAAGCGCTCGACGAGAACAAGAGTTTCTTTCGAAGTTGGTATTTATCAGCTTGGAGGAATCGGAATGTATTTCGGACCAAATGATCTTCAGCTTGGAACAAGTGAAAGTGTTGCTGATACTGCAAGAGTATTATCAAGATATCTGAACGGAATTATGATCCGCACTTTTGCACACAGCGATGTAACTGAACTTGCAAAGTATGCCAGCATTCCGGTAATAAACGGATTAACTGATCTTCTTCATCCCTGCCAGGTTTTAACTGATTTATTTACCATATTAGAAAAGAAAAGAAAACTGCAGGGATTAAAACTTGCTTATATAGGTGATGGAAATAATATGGCTCACAGCTTATTAAACGGCTGTTCAAAAGTTGGGATGAACATTGCAATTGCATCTCCTTCAGGTTATAAACCCAATAAAGAAATTGTTGACGATGCTAAAAAGTCTGCAAAATATATGGGAAGTAAAATTGAGATATTGGAAGATCCGGTTGCAGCAGTTAAAAATGCTGATATTGTTTATACAGATGTTTGGGCAAGTATGGGACAGGAAGATGAAGCCGTTGAACGTAAAAAGAAATTTATTAAATATCAGGTAAATCCCAAACTTGTAAAACATGCAAAGGATGATTATTTATTTATGCACTGTTTACCAGCACATCGCGGTGATGAAGTAGTAAATGAAGTTGCTGATTCTCCGAATTCTGTAATTTTCGACGAAGCAGAAAACAGATTGCATGTGCAGAAAGCAATAATGACTTTGATTATGTAGTTTGTCTGAGGTTATTAAATATTAACCCAATTCTTTTTTATATGAATTGGGTTAATAAAACTTACTCACCAATTTTTATTTTATAGTTTATGCTAATGTATTCTTTGTAAGCTTTAAAAAAATTATTCCAAATAATAAAGCTGTAATTGAATAACATAAAACAGCAATTCAAACAATGCCAGCCATGTAAATTAATTTGGTTTATAATATTCTAAAGCTTCCGGAATAAATTTTTTAACATCTGCAATTCTTGTTTCGTTTGAAGGATGTGTACTTAACCACTCAGGCGGTGCACCCTGACTGCCTGCAGCCATTCTTGTCCAGAAATCAACAGCAGCATTCGGATTATATCCTGCCATTGCCATAAATATTAATCCAAGATGGTCAGCTTCACTTTCGTGTGTTCTGCTGAAAGGAAGCATTATACCAACTGTACTTCCGATTCCATAAGCAGTCATAAAAATACTTTGTGTAGTTTCCGGCTGGTCTTTCAGTGCAATTGCTAAAGCTACACCGCCAAGTTGCTGCAATAAACCCTGGCTCATTCTTTCATTTCCGTGCTGTGCAACAGCATGAGCAATTTCGTGTCCCATTACAACTGCCAGACCCGTTTCATCCTTTGCAACCGGCAGGATACCTGTATAAACAACTACTTTACCGCCGGGCATACACCAGGCATTTACTTCATTGCTTTCTACAAGATTAAACTCCCACTGATAACCATCAAGCTCTTTGGATAAATTGTGCTGAGCAAAATAAGTTTCTACAGATTTTTGAATTCTTGCTCCAATTCTTTTAACCATCTCAACATCACTTGTATTTGAACTGAGTTTATTTTGTTTTAAGAATTCATCATACTGCTGAAAACTCATTGAATTCATTTCACCTGAAGAAATTAAATTTAACTGAGATCTTCCGGTAATAGGTACAGTACTGCAATAATAAACAGTAAGTGCAAGTAAAATTATTGGTACAAATACTTTTAATAGTTTCATTTTTGCCT
Source organism: Ignavibacteriaceae bacterium (assembly GCA_034005315.1). Taxonomy (GTDB): domain Bacteria; phylum Bacteroidota; class Ignavibacteria; order Ignavibacteriales; family Ignavibacteriaceae; genus IGN3. The sequence goes on from JAVEUY010000044.1 coordinate 7,796, forward strand.
CTTAATTGATTGTCTTTTTTTTCAGATGAAATATAAGAAAATTTTCTATGATGAATTTATTAAGATTCCAAAAACAAGTTTTTATGGAAATCGGGTTTATTAATTCACTATCATTTATCCGTCATCAGAATCCGGTTTTACTAATTTTATTAGTTAATCATTTACATTCAATACTTCTGCTTTATGAAACACTAAAATCAGTAATTAAATAATCTTCGTATATTTACATAACAACATTTAGAAAATCATAATCAAATAAGAGGAATTAATGCAAATTGGAATTGTTGGGCTGCCATTTACCGGTAAATCAACTCTCTTTCAGACAATAACAAAAACTCACTTTGATCCATCTGAGCTTGCAAAATCTGAAACTCATCAGGCGGTTGTTAAAGTACCGGATGCAAGACTTGATAAGCTGACCGAAATGTTTAATCCAAAGAAAAAGGTTAATGCCGCTATTGAATTTGTTGATGTAGTCGGACTGCAAAAAGGTGATTCAGGTTCAACACAGTTTACAGGAAACTTTCTGGCAAAAGTAAAAACCAATGATGCTCTCGTACAGGTTGTAAGATTATTTGAAGATGATGCTGTTCCGCATCCTGACGGTTCTATAAATTTAATGCGTGATATTAATTCCTTTGAGACAGAATTTATTTTATCTGATCTGCAGATAGTTGAAAAAAGATTAGATACAATTAAAAAGCAGATATTAAAAACTCAGGGTGAAAAACTAAAACGTGAAGTTCCGGTTCTTGAAAAATGCAATGAGTTACTGCAGGAAGAAAAACCATTACGTGATCATCATTTTTCTAAAGAGGACTTATTAATTTTAAAGACTTATCAGCTTCTTTCGATAAAACCAATGCTCATAGCCTTAAACTTTGATGAGTCCCAGGTAAATGATACTGAGAAATATATGAATGAGCTTATTAAAAATAAGCTTGCTCATAACACAAGGGCATTATCATTTTTCGGACAGATTGAAAAAGAAATGTCTGATCTTTCGGAAGAAGATGCAATAGTTTTTATGAGTGATTATGGAATAACAGAATCTGCTTTGGATAAACTGATCCGCGAAGCTTATGATTTGCTTGGTTTACAATCTTTCTTTACTGTCGGCGAAGATGAATGCCGTGCATGGACAATTAAAAAAGGAATGAATGCACAGGAAGCTGCAGGAGAAATCCATACTGATTTCTTTAAAAAATTTATACGTGCAGAGGTTGTTCATTACAACGATTTTGTTGAAGCCGGATCATTTGCAAAAGCTAAAGAAACCGGCAAGTGGAGACTGGAGGGCAAAGAATATATTGTTAAGGATGGAGATATTATTTCTGTAAGACATAGTTAAACCTGAAAAACAGCAAAAAGCTTTTTAAAAGATTATTATCTCTTATCATTCTGTAAAAATTGTATTCTTCACTCAATTAACTTTATTGAAAAAATCTTTCTTATTAAAATATTCCAATAAAGTATTACTGAATTCTACTAATCAAATTATTATATTTTAGTTATCAATAAAACACTCTCATCTGAAAGTATTATGGAAAACAGATCATCAAAAGTTAAACAGCACAGTTTTGAAGATGTAATAAATTCAAGAGTAAAAAAATTTCAGAAGCTGATGCGTTATAAGATCAGGGAGATTCTTTTAGTATCAAGCATATATGATAATTACCTGTTTGAAGAAGACGGAAGACTTTATGAATTAGTGCGTGAAGAGTATCAGTCTTTAAATTTAAGCTTTGCTCCTGAGCTTATACACGTTACTACCGGTGAGGAAGCTCTGGAAATGCTTAGCACTGAAAATACATTTGATCTTATAATAACTACTCTGCATATCGAGGATATGCATGTAGTTAAGTTTGCAAGAATGGTCCGAAAATCCGGTATTAACCTGCCGATAGTTTTACTTGCTTATGATAACCGCGAAAGAAAAGAGTTAACAACTAATTATGATACCTCAATTTTTGAAAGGATTTTTATCTGGAATGGTGATTACCGTTTATTAATCGGAATTGTTAAATATATTGAAGACAGAGTTAATGTTGAGAATGATACAAAGAATATAGGAGTACAATCAATAATTGTTGTAGAAGATAATATAAAATTTTATTCGTCTTATCTTCCGATAATTTACACAGAAGTATTTAAACAATCACAGCGGTTGATAAAGGAAGGCATAAATCTTACACACAAATTTTTACGTATGCGTGCCCGTCCGAAAATACTGCTTTGCACAAATTATGAAGAAGCCTGGTCATACTATGAAAAATATCAGCAAGATGTACTTGGTTTAATCCTTGACGTAAATTTTAAACACAACGGAGTAAAGGATCCGGAGGCAGGAGTTAAATTTGCACGTGCAGTAAAATCACAACATGATGATATTCCGATATTGCTTCAGTCAAGCGATGATAGCTTTCGTGAAAAAGCCTACCAGATTGATACAGCATTTGCACACAAAAACTCACCAAGATTACTCCAGGAGTTAAGAGAGTTTATGCTTCAGAATTTTGGTTTTGGTGATTTTATTTTTATAAACAATGAGGGACAGGAAGTTTTCAGAGCTACTAATTTATCTCAGTTAGAAGAAGCACTGAAACGAATTCCTGATGAAAGTTTAGTTTATCATGCTGCCCGAAATCACTTTTCCAAATGGTTAAAAGCAAGAACTGAATTTTATCTTGCACATGAATTAAGACCGCACAAAGTAACAGATTTTGAATCGGTGCAGGGATTGCGGGATAAACTGCTTACTTCGCTTCAGGAGTACAGAAAATTACAGCAAAGCGGAATAATTCTGGATTTTAATAAAGACATATTCGATACTAAAAACAGTTTTGCAAGAATAGGCGGAGGCTCTTTAGGAGGTAAAGCACGCGGATTAGGTTTTATAAACATACTGCTTACAAACTACAACCTTAAGCATAAGTTTGATGATGTTGAAATCAGCGTTCCTTCGGCAATTGTTATCGGTACTGATGTCTATGATCATTTTATCGCAGATAACAATCTGGAAAATTTTGCAATGACTGAAAAAGATGATCTGACTTTAACACAAAAATTTGTTGATGCAAAAATCTTTCCCGAAGAAATAACAAGTAAACTGAGAGAATTTTTAGAGATAACACATTGCCCGCTTGCAGTACGCTCATCCAGTTTGCTGGAAGACTCGCAGTTTCTGCCATTTGCCGGAGTATATGAAACTTATATGATTCCAAACAGCAATCCGGATATTGATGTCAGGTTAGAAGAATTACTTCAATCGATAAAAAGTGTATATGCTTCAACCTTTCATTTAAGAGCTAAAGATTATATCAAATCATCTCCATACAGATTAGAAGAAGAAAAGATGGCTGTAGTAGTGCAAAGATTAGTCGGAGCAAAACGGCAGGAAAGATTTTATCCCGATTTTGCCGGAGTTGCAAAGTCTTATAATTTTTATCCAACAGGTCCCCAAAAACCAAGTGATGGAATTGCACAGGCAGCTCTTGGGCTTGGTAAAACAGTTGTAGATGGCGGCAATTGTATCAGATTCTGTCCAAAATATCCAAGACATATGCTTCAGTTTTTTTCAACAAAGGAAACTTTAAAAACTGCTCAGCAAAAATTTTATGCACTTGATCTGAATAAAAAACTTGAGCATCATCCCGCAAGTATTGAAGACCAGCTTGTAAGAAGCTACGATCTTTCTGATTCTGAAAAAGACGGAACATTATTTTCCGTTGGTTCAACTTATTCTTCTGAAGATGAAGCTGTTTACGATGGATTATCCCGGGACGGTACAAGAGTAGTAACATTTGCGCCAATACTTAAACACAAACTTTTTCCCTTGCCCGAAATTCTTGACCTGCTTCTTGATTTTGGTTCATGGGGAATGGGCACTCCTATTGAAATTGAATTTGCAGTTAATCTTGAAGTGCCTGAAGATGAAAGAAAAGAGTTTGCAATGCTTCAGATGAGACCAATGATTCTTAGCCGTGAAAGCGAAGAGTTGGTTATCGGTGAAATAAATAAAGATGAAACTATCTGCTACAGCACCCAGGTACTTGGTAACGGAGCTGTAACAGGCATACAAGATATTATTGTTGTTGATTATGAAAAATTTGATCGTGCAAAAAGCAATGAGGTCGTTTTAGAAATTAGCAAGTTTAACTCAAAACTGCTTTCTGAAAGAAAACCATATATCCTGTTTGGAGTTGGAAGATGGGGCACACTTGATCCATGGCTTGGAATTCCTGTAAAGTGGGACCAAATATCAGGCGCTTCAGTAATTGTTGAATCCAGCTTTAAAGATTTTGCAGTTGAGCC
>JAVEUY010000438.1:0-2664 GCA_034005315.1 Ignavibacteriaceae bacterium
TTCTTAACTCAATCTGGCTGTAATCCGCACTTAAGATAAGATAATCATCATTTCTTGGTATAAAAGCTTTCCTGATTTCCTTACCCATTTCTGTTCTTATAGGGATATTCTGCAGATTTGGATCAATGCTCGATAATCTGCCTGTTGATGCAACCGTCTGATTATAGCTGGTATGTATTCTTCCGGTTTTTGGATTGATAAGATTTGGTAATGCATCCGTATAAGTAGATTTTAATTTTGTTACTTGCCTGTAACTTAATATAAAATCAATAATTTCATGTTCGCCTCTAAGATTTTCTAAAGCACGTGCATCAGTTGAAAATCCTGTTTTGGTTTTTCTTCCTGTTGATAGATTTAGTTTATCAAAAAGAATTTCCTGCAATTGCTTAGGAGAATTAATATTAAATTCGGTACCTGCTGATTTATATATCTCTGAAGTATAATTATCTAATAAGATCTGAAGATCTTTACTGAATAATTTTAATGCATTTGTATCAATTTTTACTCCTTCATATTCCATTGCTTCGAGAACTGGAGCAAGGGGAAATTCGATCTCATAAGCAACTTTTTCAATCCCTTCTTTTTTCATCTCTTTATCAAGAATTTGAAAAAGCCGAAAAGTAACATCAGCATCTTCTGCCGAGTAATCTTTTAAAGCTTCAAGTTCAGCATCAAATATTTTGGATGGTTCTTTCTTTTCACCAATGATAGTGGAAAGAGAAATAGGGGAGTAATTAAGATATTTTTCAGCAAGATCATCCATACCGTGTTTTTGATCGGGATCTATAATATAACTAGCCAGCATTGTATCAAAGAAAAAGTTGTTTACATATATTTCGATACTTCTCAATACTGATATATCATATTTACCGTTCTGACAAACTTTTTTTATTTCAGGATTTTCAAATACTTTCTTAAAAATTTTTCTGAATGTGCTTAGATGTAATCTATCTGAAATTTGTTTTGTAAAAAGATTTTCTTCTTCTTCAAAAGGATTAATTGCAACAAAGTATGCTTCTGCCGGATGGATACAAAAAGCAACACCAGCTATGTTAACTTCAAATGTATTAAGATTATCAGTCTCGGTATCGAAAACAAATAAATCAGATTCCAGTAATTTCGCAGCAAGTTTCCTGGCATCGTGCTCCTTAATTATAAGTGTGTATTTTACTGAAGACTTATCAAAAACACTTAACCTTCCATCATTTGTTAATGGTACTTCTGTATCGGATAAACTATGTGATGAACTATTATCATATAGTTTCATCAGTTTTGTATATATCGTTTTGAATTCCAGATCAAACAATAATTGTTTAAGCTTCTCAAAGTCCGGAACTGAAAAGCGGGAATCATCAAAATTAAAATCAATCGGAACTTCACAATAAATAGTTGCCAGCTCTTTTGATAAAAGTGCTGAATCCTTTCCGCTTTCTAATTTACTTTTTATTCCGGCTTTATCAATTTCATTAATATGTTGATATATCTTTTCTAATGTTCCGAATTTTTGAATCAGAGGAACAGCACCCTTAGGTCCGATACCTTTAACACCTGGTATATCATCGCTGCTATCACCGACAATAGCTAAATAATCAATCATATATTTTGGTTCAAACCCTAATTCATCAATAACTTTTTGTGTGTCATATAATATAGCTTCATCTGATTTTTTGCCTGGTCTTATGATAAATACTTTATCAGAAATTAACTGAAAATAATCCTTATCAGGTGTAACTGCGTATGAAGTAAATCCTTTTTTTTCAGCAATCCTAACTGCAGAGCCTATTATATCATCAGCCTCATAACCGGGGAAAATATAAAGCGGAATGTTTAATGCCTGAACAATATCTTTTATTTTTTGAATCTGGGGAATCATATCTTCGGGCATTGCCTGACGTGAAGATTTGTATGCTTCATATTTTTCATGTCTGAATGTCTTTTCTTTCGAATCAAACGCTACAGCAATATAATCCGGTTTCTGGTCCTCTAATACTTTAATAAGCTGGTTTATAAAACCGAAAACAGCGGACGTTGGTTCTCCATGGCTGGTTGTCAATGGTCTGTTTATAAAAGCATAATAACCCCGATATGCAAGCGCCATTGCATCTATTATTACAAATTTATTTTTTTTCATTCAGTAACAGTAAATAGAAATAATCTCCGATCAGAAAATAACAATTAGTTAAATAAAATTGAAGTGAAAATGAATTGATTTGAATTTGATATTTCAAATAGTACTGTCCAAATTTACGTTAAGAATAAATTAAATTTGGAAATAATCTAAAGTTCCGGCTTTCCAGTGGTTAAATGCCTGCTGATCGCTGAAGTAATATTCAGGGTTTTGTTATTTGTGCGGCAGAAATTAATAACTAATAAGTTTTTCTTAAAAATCTTTATATTGCTTAAAAAGATTGCACCAAAATGGGTAAGTTATTTTGATTTTCCGTATAATAAATTGCACGGTGTGGTTACCAGAATTGAAATTTAATTATGATTTAAAGGAATAAAATGAATTTATATAAAATATTATTGCTTGTTCTTTTAACATTTAATCTATCTTGTGCTCAAGTGGTAAAGAATGAATTATTTGTTGCTCACTGGAATATTGAAAATTTATTTGATACAATTGATGACTCAAGCACAAGTGATGAAGAGTTTCTGAGTACA
>JAVEUY010000439.1:0-2661 GCA_034005315.1 Ignavibacteriaceae bacterium
AGGATTCGATTTCTCCAATAGTCAACTATGAAGCAACTACATTTTTTATTGAAGCCGAAGCTGATTGTCAAGCTTCGATGCCTGATTTCTCTCAGATATTTTCAATCAGTGATAAATGTACTTCATCAGAATTGTTGGATATCTCACAATCACCAATTGTAGGAGTGTCTCTAACTGGATTTATAGTGTGCAGTTTAACTGTTAACGATGAATCGGGAAATTCAACAATTTTTGAATTTACGATAAATGTAACGGATACAACAGCACCAATCTTTTCTTGTCCAGAGCCAGATACGATAACTTTGGCATTTGGAGAGCTTACTTACTTTGTTAATGGGAATGAATTTGATATTATTTCTTTATCTGATAATTGCGATGGTCCTTTTTTGATAACCAATGATTATAATGGTTATTCGAGCTTGGTTGGAGCGGAGTTTTGGCCTGGAACGATTGATGTAACATGGTCTGTTACAGATTTTTATGGCAACATGTCAGAATGTGAGTTTACATCAGTTGTTTCATTAACTTCTGTTGAGGATGAGATTTGGAAAAATATACAAATCTATCCAAATCCAGTTGAAGACAAGCTTAACATTATTTCATCACAGAATCAGATAGAGATGGTCTCTATTACCGATTTGAATGGTAGAATAGTTTGGGATAAAATCATTAAAACACCCGATATAATTATATGTGATGTCTCGGAATTAGTTTCGGGTATGTATATCCTTAGCATTTGCTCAAACCACAAAATTTTAAAATATAAATTAATTAAAAACTAGATTATGAAGACTTTTACAAAACTTATTTTGTTCTTATTATTATCCGGAGTTTCATTCCTAAGCTTTGCTCAGATTCCTACAGTTCAATACACAGAGATTGAGGATTATTATTACACTGGAACAGAAATTACTTGTACAGCACGTGTTTATTCAAATGGTTTAGTTGACCAATTGTGCGCGATTTATTATTCAATATATAAGGATGATTTTGATAATTCTATTGTTAGCGTAGGCGACTATGGAAGTATAGAATATACGGTTCGTAGCCAAGGAACGGACTATATGACACAAAGTATTACCGATGGTAGTGGATACCTTTCAGTTAGACCTCTGTTTATAACCTACAAAGCATTTACTTTGGGAATATTTGATAACTATTGTGTTAGTCGTAATCGCCCCGTTGCTCTATCGATGATATTTGACGAACCAGGAGTATATCGCTTTAATGCTGAAATACAATCGTGCACAAATTCTGGCTCTAATCTTTTTACAAACTTTACTGCAAATGGTGCCGAAGGTTGTGATACAGAAGTTCATAACGATTATGCCGCTAGTACATGCAATAGTCCAGCAAGTTTATTTTCTGATGACATTTTTATTACCATCTGTGATCAAAATTCAATTTCATTTTTAAGTGGAAGCACAATGTATTGTCCTAGCGAAGAACTATATCTTGTATATTCTATAGGTGCTGACGATGATGCTGTTGATCTTAGTTTGCTGCCAAATTGGATTGTTGCTTCTGTTGACAATGCTGCAAATACTGTAACTTTACTAGGAACCGTTCCTTCATACGATGCTGAAAATCCAACTATCAGTTTTGATGTAAGAAGTATTTGCTCATATAATCCCGAATCTTGTCCTGGTGCGGTAGTAAATCAAACTATAACAGTTGTTAATGCCCAAACACCAGTTTTAAATGGTAGCAATTTTACATGTGTGGGAGAAAGTGTGAATATTGGTTCGGACGTTGCAGGAACTTGGTATAATTCTAATTCGGAGATTATTAGCATTGAGCAAACTGCACCAGATAACGAAGTAGTTGTGACAGCTCTTAGTGCTGGTTCTACAGTAATTAATTGCGAAATTACTGACAACGGATGTCAGGTTTTAAGCGAAGATTTTATTTTTACTGTTAACCCTGATTATGAAATAAATATTATCGATGCTATTTGCGACGGGGATGTTTATATTTTTGGTGAAGATGAATTAGATGAGGAGGGTGAATATACTTTAAATACTACTTCAATGTTTGGTTGTGATAGTGTTGTTTATCTGGATTTAAGTGTTTTACCAATTGTAGAACATGAATTCTCCGCTACTGGAGAAACATACACTTGGAACGAAACTACTTATACCGAGAGTGGCGATTATACTCAAACATTCCTTGCTGCAAATGGTTGTGATAGTATTGTTACTTTGCATCTTACGATTATTACTGATATTGCGTCTCCGAATGTTAAGGGTAATATTACTGTATTTCCTAATCCGGCAAATTCTGTTGTTTTTGTTGATGCTATTTCTCTGAAAGATCAAATCGTCACAGTAAATGTTACTGATATTAGTGGTAAAATTATTATCCAACAACTCAAATTGTCGTCCGATAATAGTATTAGTATTGCAGAGCTTTCGGATGGAATTTATTTCTTAAATGTATTTTTTGATGACAAATTAGTGGCAACAAAAACGATAAATAAGAGTAAATGATAATTTCTGAATAAAATGAATAATGTGAAAAAGAGTGTGAATTTCTCACTCATTTTTTTGCTGACTAGTGTAATCTTTTAGTCATTAGATTGTACCAATGACAGAATTGTGTAACTAGCTGAATATCAGACAATTGCACAAATTACTCGTAAAACACAATAATCCAAATTAA
>JAVEUY010000440.1:0-2658 GCA_034005315.1 Ignavibacteriaceae bacterium
TTCGATCCCGTAAACGGGACAGGCACGTTCAGGATGACGATATTAGTCAGTAAAAAAGAGAGGTAAAAATGTATTATAAAATTCAAGACTTTTTAAACGATTGGAAAACTGAATCCGATTTAACATTAAAAATATTCGGTAATCTTACAGATGAATCTTTAACAAAAAAGATTAATGAAAATGTAAGAACTGCAGGAAGATTAGCCTGGCACATTACAACATCGGTAGGAGAAATGGCTCAGGCAGCCGGATTAACTTTTAAAACTGTTGAAGGTAATTCTCCCGTCCCTCCTACTGCTAAAGAAATTTTTAATGCTTATAAAGAAGCAGCGGATAATTTGGCTGAAGCAATTAAATCAAACTGGAATGATGATTCATTATCTGTTGAAGATAATATGTATGGCGAGATGTGGAAAAGAGGAACTACGCTCCAGGTTATTATTGGTCATCAGATTCATCACCGGGCACAGTTAACGACTGTTATGAGATTAAACGGACTTAAAGTCCCGGGTGTTTATGGACCGGCAAAAGAAGAATGGGCTGGATATGGTATGCCCGCACAGGAATGACATTATAATAAATTGATGCGTCTTTGTTCTGATATTTAATAATTATTTCCAGACAAATTTATTATCAAAACTAAGATCTAAAAGAGTTTTAACTGCTAATTTATCTCCGGTTGAAAGCTCATCATAATTCATGTCAGGAGTGTGGTCAGGAGAGATATAAGGATACATTAAATCCTGTTCATTTTTGCTATGTCCAAGTCCCAGCGCATGTCCAAACTCATGAATAATTGTTGCCTTCAATTCACCGGCAGGTACTTTTTCATTTCCATTTTTCAGTAAGCTGATTTGGATTTTAGAAAAATCAATTAATTTGTCTCTATCAACATCATAATCCGTTAAGCCAAGATAATTTTCTTCATATTCTTCACCCAGATTTTCAACAAAGAAAACAGCAATATCAGCTTCGCGGATAGATTTAACTATGTTATACATTATCCTGTCATCAGCCTTACGCCATACATCAAGCGCATATTTTACATAACTTTTATATGATGATTTAAAATATCCTGATTCAGATTCCTTCACATAAACATTAAGCGGAAATCTGAAATCTTCCCAGTGTTTTCCATCCCAAAGTGAGTTACGGCTTTTATCAATCCGGAAATAGTTTTCTGAGTAAATCTCCTTTGTTCCGGTAATTATCTCTGTTTTGTTTTTGGTTGATTTGTTTAAATATGATAAATCAGGTTCTGCATTTTTTCTTTGGGTTGCATTTTTATTGAGAGAATGGTAGATATCAGAAGCAGAACTTTTGAACGATGAACTTATTTGTTTCTTATTATAATAATTCTTTTGTGCTTTGAGATTTATAGAAGCAAATACGATAATTCCTGTTAACAAAGCGAGTGTAATTCTGTTAAGAATTTTCATTATTGGTTTTAAATCCGATTATGAATGAAATAGTTTAAGCTCAGCCTTAAGATTTTAACAAAACTCATTCCAAAGCATAATTAAGCAAATTTCTAAGAAAATATAACTCTATTAGCTGATAAGTGTATTAAACCGAATAAATTTTTGATTACTATTTTAAAATGATACTCTTTTAATGATACTGCAAGGTGCTTCCGCCTATAAATTCTCTGAGAACACTGTCTCCCGGAATTGAAGATTCATCTGCAACAGGTGTTACGGTTTTTAACAACTCATATACCCTTGCTGATCTTTCAAGTGCATCTGCTTTAAGAGGATCGCCTTTATATTTTTCTTTCCACTCTTCAAAAAGCTTTAGCATTCTGTGTGCATAAACAGGAACTTCGTAAGGCATTCCGCTGCTGATAACAAAATCTGCTGTGTTGGAATACGGAATAATATTTCTTAATTCGCTGCCGCGCACATAATGCCAATGCTCTAAAGTCTGCTGCGGATTGTAAGCACGAAAAACTGAATCGCGAAGCATTCTTCTTATAAGTCTCAAATCTGTCCAGCGGATATATCTTCCGTCTTTCCCTTTCATTTGCAGCAATGGTTCAAGATATAATTTAAATTTTACAGAAACCGGGATATCTTTACTAAATGCAGGATAGAGTCCATGTAAACTATCAATTAAAAGAAGTTCATCTTTTGCAAGCTTCATTGGAGTTACATTTAATTTTCTTGTTCCGGTTTTAAAATCATAATGCGGAATCATAACCTCTTTACCGCTGCTTAATTTTACAAGATGTTCGTTAATCAATTCCAGATCCAGAGCCTGCGGGGTTTCAAAATCATAGTCGCCAAATTCATCTTTTGGATGAAACTCAAGATCAAAAAAGTAATGGTCAACATTAAGGGCTTTGAATTTAAATCCCTTCTTAATCAGTTTTTGTTCAAGCTTGGTTGTTGTAGTTGTTTTCCCGGATGAAGAAGGTCCGCTTATCATTACCATTCTTAATGAATCAAGCCGTTCAATAATTAAATTAGCGGCAAGATCAACATCATCTTCATACAGAGCTTCAGATTCGTGAACTATGTGCGGGAATTCACCTTTAGCAATTCTTTCATTCAGATTATTAACAGTGTGCAGATTATGCGAAACTGCCCAGTCAAGATTACGCCAGATTTTTTGCCATGGAATGTTTTCATTTATTTTTGATGCATATCTTCCTTCTGC
>JAVEUY010000441.1:0-2658 GCA_034005315.1 Ignavibacteriaceae bacterium
TTAAAGATTGAAAATGGAACGTTTTCGTTAAGCAGAAAAAAATTGTTGATGGAGGCTGCTGAAAAAGAAGCAAAGAAAAATAAGCAGGCTGATCAACAGGATATTGAAAAATAATAATATGCCATTCCTGTAAAAACGGGAATTCATTTATACAGATTTTGGATTCCTGCTTTTATGGGAATGACGCTAATTTAGAAAAGATTTTTTAGACAGGATTTTAATGCTGCCTGTATTAATTAATATTTTTAAAATTTTTACAACCCGTACAATTTTAATATTAAGTTGTTTCGGATTATACCTCAATCAGAGCATATCTGTGTTCAATTTAGAATTTAAAAGGTTTTTAATACTGAAATATTTTATTTCACATAAAGAGTTTTCCAATTATGGTAAAAGAAATTATAATAAATTCATCTTCCAATCAGACACGTGTTGCCATTACGGAAGATGGAAATTTAGTCGACTTTTTTGTTGATTATCCTGAAAACAGGAGAATGGTTGGGGATATTTATCTCGGAAGAGTTGCAAGAGTTCTTCCCGGGTTAAGAGCCGCATTTATAGATATCGGGATGAAGCATGATGCATTTCTTCATTTTTCTGATATCGGGCAGCGCACTAAACAATTTCAGGATATGCTTGGTGATGAAGATTCTGATGTTGAAGATGCAGATGATGATATATCTTTAAAATCAAATGATTCTAACGGAGCAAAAAATGCAATTGTGCACGAAGTTCCAAAACTCCGAAAAGGAGAGGAGATACTTGTTCAGATAACCAAAGAACCGGTTAATAATAAAGGTGTTCGCGTAACTTCCTCTGTATCTATTGCCGGCAGATTTTGTGTACTGCTTCCTTTTGATAACAAGATAGGCATTTCAAAAAAAATTTCCGATTATAAAGAACGCAGAAGATTAAGACACATAGCCCGCGGAATTATTCCACCTAATTACGGACTGATAATAAGAACTGTTGCAAAAGATCAGGCTGAAGATGCAGTTAAAGATGACCTTACAAATCTTGTAAAAACATGGAAGAATATTGAATCTGCAGCAAAGAATGAAGAACCGCCTACAATTGTTCACCAGGATTTAAGTACAACCGACAGCGTTATCAGGGATTTATTAACTTCTGATGTTTCAAAAGTTTTTGTTGATTCAAAAAAACTTTTTAAACAGATAAAGAGTTATGTTCAGCTTATCCAGCCGGACCTGTTAGAAAAGATTGAGCTTTATAAATCTTCTTCATCAATTTTCGATGAGTTTAAAATTGAAGAACAGATTACAACATTGATGGGCAGAAAAGTTTCTTTACCAAGCGGCGGCTATCTTATAATTGAGCATACTGAGGCGATGGTTGTAATAGATGTTAACAGCGGACGTTATGCAAAAAGTAAGGAACAGGAACTGAACTCACTAAAAACAGATCTTGAAGCATCGCGCGAAATTGCAAGACAATTAAGGTTAAGAGATATCGGCGGTATTATTGTCGTGGATTTTATTGATCTGGAAGAGGAAAAAAACCGTAAAAAAATCTTTGATGAGTTAAAAAAAGAATTCAGAAAAGACCGCTCAAGAGTTTCTGTTTTGCCAATGAGTGATTTTGGATTGGTTCAGATTACAAGGCAGAGAATCAGACAAAACATTATGCAGGCAATGAAAGATGTTTGCCCTGTTTGCGGCGGTACTGGATTTATGATTAAGGAATCTCATCTCGTTTATGATATTGAAGATTGGTTAAAGAAATACAGAAAATATTTTGGCGGTTTCAGCCTTATAATCAAATGTCATCCTACTGATGCATCAAGATTACAAAATAAAAAGTTTACAAAAATTCAATTTAAGTTTTTAGTTAAATTTACAATTGAAGAAGATCCAGGTATTCCAATGGGCAGATTTAAATTCTTCTCTAAGAGAACCGGAGTGGATTTAACAGAAAAGTTTAAATAAATTAAATGGAGAAATGATATGAAATTTTTTATCGATACAGCCAACATAAATGAAATTAAAGAAGCAGCAGCGCTTGGTATTCTTGACGGTGTTACAACTAATCCATCGCTTGTTTCTAAAGAAGGAAAAGATTTCAGGAAATTACTTGATGAAATTCTTGCTGTTGTTGATGGACCTGTAAGTGCTGAAGTTATCTCTACAGATTATGATGGCATTTTAAAAGAGGCACACGAGCTTGCAAAAATTCATCATAACATTGTAATTAAAGTGCCGTTGATAAAAGAAGGATTAAAAGCTGTCCGCACATTATCCTCAGAGAATATCAAAACAAATGTTACACTTTGTTTTTCGCCAACGCAGGCATTACTTGCAGCAAAAGCAGGGGCAAGTTATATCAGTCCTTTTGTTGGCAGACTTGACGATATAAGCCACGATGGAATGGAATTAATTTCTCAGATAATTCAGATATATAAAAATTATAATTATAAAACCGAAGTTCTTGTTGCAAGTATCAGACATCCTGTACACGTTGTTGAAGCCGCTTTAATGGGTGCTGATGTTTGCACTATACCTTTTTCTGTTATAAATAGATTATTCAATCATCCTTTAACAGATATTGGACTTGAAAAGTTTTTAAGTGATTGGAAGAACTCTCAAAACAAATAATTTTATTAACTTTTTGGAATGATAAAATGAAACGAACACAAGATCG
>JAVEUY010000442.1:0-2655 GCA_034005315.1 Ignavibacteriaceae bacterium
GCTCTGCTTTTTGCTCTGAATACTGCTTGAAAGAAGTGTTTACTTCCTGTTTCTGTGTTTCTTCTCTTGAAGAATTTTTTTGCAAAATAACAGGAGAAGGTTTTTCTTTTTTCAGAATTGTATAGTTATACAAATCACTATTAAAAAACACGAAAGAGGCAAAAATAAGGGCGAAAGCAAAGAAAAAATTTCTGTTAAACACGTTATTTCTCCATTAGTCAAATAATTTACGACAGAGGATCGAATCCACCCTTGGCAAAAGGATTACATCTGAGAATTCTTGTAAAAGATAAAAATCCGCCTTTAATAACTCCATATTTCATTATTGCCTCTGAAGAGTATACAGAGCAGGTTGGATGATATATGCACGCTTTGCCCAAAAAAGGGGATATTGCCACTTTATAAATCTTTATGAAGAGAAGCAGCCCTTTTTTAACCATTTTGTCTAATTCCGGCTTTATCAAGAACATCGGTTACAGCAGTTAAAAGCACGTTTTTCTCTTGTAGTGAAAATTTTTTCTTTATTATGAATACAAGCTTTTCACTGTTTTGGGGATAATTGACTCCAAGAAAAGCTTTTATTCTTCTTTTTATTGTATTTCTCTTGACAGCATTGAACAATTTTCCGGAAATGGAAAACTGCAGCTTCCTCTTTGCGTGATCGCTTCCCGGGAATACTATACAATCAACAAAATCGGACCGGCACCTTCGCCCTTTTGAAAGAACCATCAAAATAAATCATTCGTCAGAAACAGTAAGCTTCGCCCGTCCTTTTTTCCTTCTGTTGGCAAGAATTTTACGTCCGTTTTTAGTCTTCATTCTCTTGCGGAAGCCGTGTTTGCTTGTCCGTTTCTTGTTGGATGTTCTGTTCAAAGTTTGCTGACGCATTTAATAATCCCTTTCTTTAATTTCCTGATTAATATCCTGTTATTAAGAAGTGCTAAAATAATTATTTTCAACAAGGGAGAGAAACCTAAACTTATGGAAATACAAACTTTTTGGAATAACTGTCTGATTGAAATCAGCAGTCTTATTCCGGCAGATAGCTACAAGACCTGGATTGAACCTCTCAGATTAAAGTCTATTGTTAATAATGAAATAACTTTATTAACATCAAAAGGGGAAATTCACTCTCAATTTTTAGAGGATAAGTTCAAGCCGATTATTCAAGAAACAACGAAAAGACTTACAGGGACAGACTACACAATAAACTTTGAGTCGGATGCTTATCCACAAGAAATTAACAAATCAAAGGTTGTCAATTCATCCCTGAATAAAGATTTTTGCTTCGACAATTACATTGTGGGCAAAAATAATGAGTTTGCTCATTCAGCAGCTTTTGCCGTTGCAGGAACACCTGGATCAACAAAGTTTAATCCACTTTTTATTTATGGTAGAAGTGGTCTTGGAAAAACGCATCTTTTGCAGGCAATTGGAAATCACATAATAAACAATAATCCGGATGCAAAGGTTGTTTATACAAGTTCCGTACAATTTGTTGACGATTACATAAAATACATCGAGTTAAAAAAAACAGATGAATTTAGTCTGACATACAAGAATTGTGATATTCTTTTAATGGATGATATCCAGTTTCTTTCTGGAAAGCAGGGCACCCAGGAAGTATTCTTCCATATATTCAACGATCTGTTTCTGTCAAAAAAACAAATAGTAATTACAAGCGATAAAGTTCCAAAAGACCTTGATGGTCTTGAAGACAGGCTTGTTTCAAGGTTTCAATCGGGCTTGACGGTTGATATTCAGCCACCTAATTTTGAAACAAAAGTTGCAATATTACATAAAAAAGCTACCAAGAATCAATTAAATATTCCTGAAGATGTCATAGAATACATTGCCAGAAATTCATCAAGTAATGTCCGTGAAATGGAAGGGTATCTTATAAAGATTCTTGCATACTCTTCAATGTACAACGTTGACATCGATTATACAAAAGCAATTGAGATATTAAATTTCAAGAATGATTCCGGAATGAAGAAAATCTATGTTGAAGAGGTAATAGATAAAGTCGCCTCTTATTACAAAACAACAAAAGAAAAAATTATTCGGGGAAACAGAGAAAAAGAAAATGTCATTGCAAGACAAATGGCCATGTATCTATCAAAAAAAATGACAAACTCAACTTTGAAAAGTATTGGTAAAATCTTTATGAAAGACCATAGTACAGTAATTCACGGATGTCAAAATATAGAAAAACTCATTGAAGTGGATCAGTCTATTAGTAACGATGTTTTCAACATTACAAAGTCGATAATAGACTAATTTTATTGTTCATAACTCGAAATAATATAAACATTGTTTATTAACAGCTATTTATCAAAAAGAAATAAACAACCAGTTAAAAAGTTTTAAACACTCTTTATTTTTATAACATCTTGTCTTTATTGATGTTATAAAGATATCAACATTTTATACCCCTTTTATATGTTTTATTATTTATTTAAACCAAACTTAAATAATGGATAATACTTTAATGTTTATTGTTGTTTCACGTGAAACATGTTGGTTGACACATGAAAAACGGCTTTATAGGAAGCGTTTTAAGGGCTATAAAAATATTTTCTAATGGTATTTTATTACTTTGGAAAATGAAGGATTATAAGCGATAAGAATTAATTGAAGAAAAAAAGGGGTTAG
>JAVEUY010000443.1:0-2649 GCA_034005315.1 Ignavibacteriaceae bacterium
TAAAGCGCTTACTTCTTTTTCTTTTTGGGTGATGGCCGACTTCAAACTGTCCATTTCCGCCTTATTTTTGTCTACATCGCTTTTGAAATAGTTGGCGACTTGATTTTTGTTGGCGATGGCCATTTCATTTTTTTCTTTCAATAAAACGGTATTGATTTCTTTCTCAAAAATTTTGATTTCCAAAGGTTTCGAAATGACTATGGCGATAATGATAGCCAATATGATCCGTGGCGATGCCTGAATGAATTCATCCAAAAACCGGTCTCGTTTTTTGATGGTAGCCACGATGAATCGGTCCAAATTGAAAATCAAAAATCCCCAAACCAAACCAAAGAAAACGGCGGTGTAAAGATTGTCGAAGACGGTGTAAAGCGCATAACTGGCGGCTATAAAAGCCATAACTGCAGTAAAAAATACGGTGGCGCCTATGCCGGCGTATTTGTTTTGTTCGCCATTGGAACAAGAGTCCACAATGTGGGTGTCAACACCTGAACAAAGGAGGAAAAAACGTTTTAACATGATGATTGATTTAAGTCCGAAACGTGTCCGGATGATTGTGATGATTGATGATTATACAAATATAACGCCAAAAGCTTGGGTTTATTGTAAGGCGTTGATTTTTAACAAAAAACCCGCTCAATCAATATTGAAAGAACGGATTTTCATTATATTTTCATAAGCAATATTATTTACTCAACTCCACAAAATACTTGTAAAATAGTGGTATAGTCTCAATGCCTTTTAAGTAATTGAAAACACCGAAATGTTCATTGGGTGAGTGAATGGCATCAGAATCCAAACCAAAGCCCATTAAGATGGTTTTTGATTTTAGTTCTTTTTCGAACAAAGCTACAATCGGAATACTACCGCCGGAACGCACCGGTATAGCCGGAACGCCAAAGGTTTCCGTATACGCTTTGTTGGCCGCTTGGTAACCAATGCTGTCGATAGGCGTTACATAGCCTTGACCGCCATGGTGAGGTGAAACTTTAACTTTAACCGCTTTAGGCGCAATACTTCCGAAGTGTTTTTGGAACAATTCGGTGATTTCCTCCCAGTCTTGGTTGGGTACCAATCGCATCGAAATTTTGGCGTAGGCTTTGCTCGCAATCACGGTTTTCGCGCCTTCGCCGGTGTAGCCGCCCCAAATACCGTTGACGTCTAGAGTTGGACGAATCGAGTTTCTTTCGTTGGTAGTATAACCGGTTTCTCCGTAAACATCTGCGATGTCCAAAGCTTTTTTGTAGGCTTCTTCGCTGTACGGACGTTTGGCCATTTCTGCTCTTTCTGCAGTTGATAATTCTTCTACTTTGTCGTAAAAACCCGGTATGGTAATGTGATTGTTTTCGTCGTGTAACGATGCAATCATCTTGGTCAACACGTTAATCGGGTTAGCCACAGCGCCGCCGTACAATCCGGAATGCAAATCTCGGTTTGGACCGGTGACTTCCACTTCCACATAACTCAACCCGCGTAAACCGGTGGTGATGGAAGGTTGTTGGTTGGAAATCATTCCGGTATCGGAAATTAAAATGACGTCGCAGCTTAGTTTTTCTTGGTTTCTTTCTACGAACCAGCCTAAACTTTTGGAGCCGACTTCCTCTTCGCCTTCAATCATGAATTTCACGTTACACGGCAAACAGTTGTTGGCTATCATGTATTCGAAAGCCTTCACATGCATGTACATTTGGCCTTTATCGTCGCAAGCGCCACGTGCAAAAATAGCGCCGTCGGGGTGAATTTCGGTGGTTTTGATGACCGGTTCAAACGGTGGTGATGTCCATAATTCCATTGGATCCGGCGGTTGTACATCGTAGTGACCATACACCAAAACTGTTGGTAGATTTTTGTCGATGATGTGTTCTCCGAAAACGATAGGATAACCCGGTGTTTCGCAAATTTCCACAAATTGGCAACCGGCTTTTTCCAAGCTGTCTTTTACGGCTTCTGCTGTATTGATAACGTCCTGAGAGTAAGCACTGTCGGCACTTACGGAAGGAATTTTTAAAAGTTCAATGAGTTCTTCAATAAAACGCTCTTTATTTTGCTGAACGTAGTGTTTAATATTATCCATTTTTGAATTTAAAATTGTATTATCCAAATTTACTAAAAAAGACGTTTAAAAAAATTTGTAATTCATAATTCGTAATTAATAATTATCTTTATATTTGCACTCACAATTTTAGCGGGTATGGCGAAATTGGTAGACGTGCCAGACTTAGGATCTGGTGCCGCAAGGCGTGTAGGTTCGAGTCCTATTACCCGCACTTTTTAAAAATATAAAACCCTTAAAGTCAATACTTTAAGGGTTTTTTGCTTTGTTTTTTGCCGAAAATTTGCCAAGAAAATGTCTTTTTTTGAGGCTAAAAATCTTCTGAATAAAGACTTTGAGCGCTTGAATTCCAGGCTTTTATTTCTTCAATTAATTCATTATCTATGTCTGAAGGAAGGTAATCCATTATTCTAAATCTATCAAATATAAGACCAGCTGTATAGGCTTTTCCCTCCCAAATTTCATTATGAAAATATTGCGCGCAAAAAAACATTTTTACCGGCAACAAAATTGGTTGAGATGTAAACCATGTATTGCAAAATGTTTGTGGGTCTAATTCGGATAATTTATCTTTCCAAGAAGTTCCAGTTTTACAT
>JAVEUY010000444.1:0-2642 GCA_034005315.1 Ignavibacteriaceae bacterium
TCGGTGGAACAAGAAACCGCTGGGGTGATTATATGGGAATCTGGGCTGACCCTCAAAACCTGACTGATTTTGTATTATTCACTGAATATGCAGCCGGTGTAAATATCTGGGGTACCTGGACCGGAATTTTGCGAGTAGCACCTTATCCGGGTGTGAAAGGTACACTTGATAAACAATTGTTGAACTTTGGTGAAGTTGAAGTTGATGTAACAAGTAAAGCCGATAATTTTAAACTAACCAGTTTTGGTACAGAAAATCTTATTATCGATTCCCTCTACTTTGGGACAGGAAATTTTGTTCTGAACACAGCGTTAACTTATCCTTTTACACTTGAACCTAACACAACAATCGATATTCAGCTTGCTGCCAGAGCAGTTGAACTTGGTAATATAAGTGATACACTCTTTGTAGCATCTAATGATGGTACACTAAAAGGCATTGCTGTTACAGCATTTGGATACGAAATAATTCCAAGTAACGAAAAAGCAATGTTTGCTGTATCAGGTGGTACTGATAATAACAGATTGTTTTATCTTAGAACCGGAAACGCTTTACCAACCGAGATTGGTCCAACCACAAAAAATCAGTTTCAGAGTATTGCAATTCACCCAAAGACTAAAGTGTTGTACGGACTTAGAAACACTATTCCACAACAAATTGTCAGATTAAATTCCAATGGAGGAGATGCACACACATTATTTAATGCTTCTCTTTCTGATTTGGGAAGTATTGCTTTTGATACATCAGGAAATCTTTATGCTTCACAGAAAAGTGGAAAGATTTACAAAGTTGGATTATCTGATTCTTCTTTCACAGAGACAGCACAATCCCAAGCCGCAGTGTTGAGCATAGCATTTCACCCACAAACAAATGAATTATACGCTTCGTTGTATAGAGCTCTTGGATCACCTAAAGACATGATTTTTAAAATTAATCTTGCAACCGGTGATACCACAAGAGTTGGATTTACAACATTTAATGTTGCCATAACTGATCTCGAATTTGATGCAGACGGTGTCCTTTATGGATTTAAAGGTGCAACAAACCAACCGGTTGATCTGATTAAGATAAACAATACAACCGGTGCGGGCGAACTTATCGGTAGCACAGGTGTGGTTAATATGGCAGCAATGACATTTAATACCACAGGTACTGCAACTGATGTTAAATCTCCGGTTAATGTACCGTCGGCATTCTCGTTAAGTCAGAATTATCCAAATCCATTTAATCCTACAACAAGGATCGAATATTCACTGCCAAAAGCGGCAAATGTTAAAATTACAGTTTATAATCTTCTTGGAGAAGTTGTAAAAGTACTGTATAATGATTTTAATGTAGCCGGTAGCTATTCACTTTATTGGAATGCAGACGATATCGCCGGTGCAAAACTGACGAGTGGAGTTTATTTCTATGAATTGAAAGCAAATACTGTGGATAATGAGACTTATAGCGATATCAAGAAGATGGTGTTGCTGAAATAAAATCAGAATTATTCTGAATAGAGTAATGATATTAAGCCCGAAGAAGTTGATTCTTCGGGCTTTTTAATAAAATATTCGATATACAGTTACTCATTTTCTGAATAAAAAATATTATATTATCAATTTAAAAGTTAAGAGTTTAAGAACCACTTTTACCCTTATGTGGAAGTGAAGTTTATGAATGTTTTACAGTAAAAATGTAAAACCGGAAAAGATGGTCCAATAATGATCTTAGAGACAATGAGAGGCGATAGCGGTGATATCCTGATTTATTCAGAAAATCGCTTCAATCTGGAAAACAACTTCCGTATGGTAAGACGCAACATCGGGATTAATACTCCTATGCGTCTTCATTACAATGAAGTTTGCACATTCATTAATGACACACAACCTAAAACCGTAGTTGCATATAGATTACTTACAAATCTTGATAATTTCGACATAAATTATGTCAAATACGGTCAACAGGTACTGGTGAAAGGGGCACGCGAAGTTATCTATTTTGATCCCATTTATTGTGTGAAAGAGATGGAAGATAACGGATTTCTAAATGATGATCCGGAACTTCGTTTTAGAATTCAACAAGTTGGGTTGCGCTCAATCGGGCATTCTGAAGGACTTCCTGATTTTGAAGAATCCTACTGTTTTGATTTGGAAGCTTCAGAAGTACAAAATCAAAATGATCGCGGTTTTGCGGAGTTGATTTGTGCATTTGATGATATCGATTTTGATAAAGTAATAAATCTCTCAACTAACGAGATATTTGATTCACCAAAAGTTGAACCACCACCAAAACCAGAACCAGCAAAAACAAAGTTTCAAGCACTAAGTTCTGAAGATCTTGGTTTTCAAAAAAGAAATCAGAATATTCAAAAATCGCAGGAACGCAAAGGATTGGTAACACTTGCCTGGAGCAGACAAACTACAGGCCTGTTTGAAGAGGATGACAGCTATGATCCCGGCCAGGCTAATAAACGCGTTTTAATGGAGAATGGCCATCCTGATTCGCAGGCACAAGCCGGAATGCCATCAGGCTCAACTGATCAGCAAAATGCAAGATTTCAGGTTGTAGGGCAGGCAAGAAAGAAAAACCAGTTTCAGAATACTCAATTCCACGGCAGAGGATCGGGAAACTCTGATCAACAGAAATCAAAATCTCTT
>JAVEUY010000445.1:0-2639 GCA_034005315.1 Ignavibacteriaceae bacterium
TCAAACCAAGATCTTCAATTGAATACATATCAGGCTGAGTTATGATTAATCCTAAACCTTTATTCTTTACGTATTCAAGAGCGCAGTATTCTGTTATCTTACCAGGTGTTATAACCAAACCGCTTGGATGAATACTTAAGTGTCTTGGAAAATCTGCAAGTCTTGAAGCTAATCTTACAATCGATTTCCACGGTTCTTTATCAAATCCTAAATTTTTTGATTCGGGAAACTTGTTGGAGATTTGATCCAGATTTGCAGCGCTTGTCCAGGGAATTTTTTTACTGTAACTGGAAATTTCTCTTTCAGATATTCCAAATGCTTTTGCAGTTTCACGAAATGCTGATCTTGCTTTAAAGGTTACAGTTGTTGATATCATAGCAACTCTATCATAACCATATTTTTCAAATATATACCTTATAATTTCATCACGCTCTTTCCAGGAAAAATCCAGATCAATATCAGGCGGATTGCTTCTTGCTTTATTTAAAAATCTTTCAAAATACAGATTGTATTTTACAGGGTCTATTTGTGTAAAATCCAGACAATAAGATACAATACTGTTTGCAGCAGATCCCCTTCCTATCAACATCATTCCCCTTCTCTTTGCCTCTTTTACAATATCCCATACAATTAAAAAGTAATCTGCAAAATTAAGTTCTGCAATAACACCTAATTCATATTCAAGTCTTTTATGTGCAATGGAATTTTCCAAACTATATTTTTTCTTAAAACCATCCAAAGCAATTTCTTTTAACAAACTTACTGAATCAGTTTTATGATCAGTTGTAAAAACAGGAAATTTATATTTCCCGATGCTTAAATCAACATTACACTCAGATGCTATTTTGTATGTGTTTTCAACAGCTTCAGGAATTTTTTGAAAGGCTTTCTGAATTTCTTTTACATCTTTAAAATAAAACTCATCATCTGCTATATCATTTTCTGTGATTGATTCAAATGTTTTGTTTTCACGTATTGAAGAAACAAGTTTTTGGATTTCATAATCTTCTTTGTTTAAAAAGTAAACCGGATTTGAAGCAACTAAAGGAATTTTATTTTCAGTTGCATAAGTGAATAATTCCCTGCTGTGCTTTTTACTTTTTTTTGTGATGATTATTTCCGCGTATATCTGATTTTTCTTGTCTGCAATTTTAAGCAGCTCGATTGATGGAGTAATTATTATTAAATTATTTAAATGCTTTTGAAGTATTAACTCAAGTTTAAAATCATCGTTTAGTTTTCTCTGAGTTATAATTTTACAAAGATCAGAATAACCTTGATTATTTTTTGCAAGTAACAAAACATAAAGATCATTCTTAACCGGATCGTTAATATAACTTCCGGGTATTGGTTTTATCTTTTCATCATTTGATTTTTTTACAAACTGTATAAGTCCCGCCATCGAATTTGTATCAGTAAGAGCAAGAGCAGGAATATTTTGAGTTCTGCATTTTTCTATAAGCTCATCAATTCTAACAGTGCTTTGAAGCAATGAGTGATTTGTATGGATGTGAAAAGGTATCATTATAGAGTGTATCTTTTATGCGAAATTAAGGAAAGAGTTTCTCAGTGGAAAGTTCAGATAAGATTATATCGCAGCTAAAACAAAAAATCTGAATAATATTTTTCTAAATACTTCTTCACATTCAGAATATCAGATTTACTTGTAAGATCAGGAACGTGCTCTGATAATGGATAAACAAATACTGAGTTGGGAATTTTATTTGCTAACTTTTTAACTGCTTCAGGAAGTTCTTTCTCATCTCTTTCGGGATTTGGTTCAAGCTTTTCCAGAATGGAATAGATGAGATCATAGTCTAAAGAAAAAATATTCATACTTACGCCAACATATCCATTCTGTTTAAAAACTCGCTCAATAATTTCTGAAGATGGTTTTTCAATAATATCAACTAAAAAACCTTCTTTATTTTTTATTGTTATTGCAAATCTTTCTATTCTGGAATGTTCAAATTCAAGTGCTTCCCTATCATAATCAATCAATGCTCCCGGATATTCTGAATTCAACATAATCTTTAATGCTTTTTGAGAATAAAGATTATCGCTGTTGCAGACAGTAAATTTTTTACCTGACCATTCCGGTTTTGATTTTAATCCCCACATCAATGCATCGGCAGTTCCAAATGGTTTTTTTCTTCCATCGGGAATCAGCTGAACAGCATACGAAATTTTTAATCCGTTAAAATCGTTATCAATATCATCCGAACCATAATATTCTTTAATCGAATTATCATTTTCACCTATTACAATAACAATATCGTAGTAATCTGATTCTCTCGCATTGAATAAAAGATAATCCAGAAACGGTCTGTAGTCTTTGCCAACACCTATCATTGATTTAGCTTTTTCATCAGCGTCTTTGATTAATTTATTTTCAACTTCAAGGTTCTCAGTTGAAGATTTTTTCATTCGTGATGAAATTCCTCCGGCTAATATTACCAATCTGCCATCTTTCATTTTTCATCCTCAAATAGTTCTTCGCGTGAACCGGAATCAGGAAAAATTATAAACGCTTCGCCGCCAGCATTTTCTATTGCTGATTTTACTTTTTCAGGATCTTCAGGAGAATAAGCAAACATACAACCGCCGCCGCTTGAACCGTTTATCTTAGCACCATAAGC
>JAVEUY010000446.1:0-2637 GCA_034005315.1 Ignavibacteriaceae bacterium
ATTAACCATGATAAAAAGACTTTGTTTAATACTTATTCCGATCATATTGTATTCATGTTCATCAACGCGGCAGGCAACCAATTCAACGAATTTACCTGTTATTACGCAGGATCGGAAAACGTATATTGTTAATTATAAAGATCTCGCCATTCGGGAGATGAATAGATGTGGAATTCCAGCAAGTATTACTATTGCTCAGGCTCTTTTAGAATCAGATAACGGAAATAGCACGCTGGCGCGAAAAGCAAATAACCATTTTGGAATTAAGTGTCACAATGGATGGACCGGAGGTAAAATTTATCATGATGATGATAAAAGAGGTGAGTGTTTCAGAAAATATAATAATGTGTACGATTCGTATCACGATCATTCCGACTTTATTGTAAACGGCAGCCGTTATAGATTCTTGTTCGATTATGGTACTACAGATTATAAATCGTGGGCACATGGATTGCAAAAAGCGGGTTATGCAACTAACAAAAGTTATGCAAGTATGATTATTAAAATAATTGAGGATAATCAATTATATCTTTATGATTCCGGACTATTGCCAAATACTACTTTAGATCAACAACCAGATACACAGCAAATTAATTTAGGTAATGTGGATAATTTTAAAATCCAGCTAAACCGACATACCATTTATGAGAAAAACAGAATAGATTATATCATTGTAAAAAAAGGTGATACGTTTGTTTCACTTACCGAAGAGTTTCAAAAGTTAACCTGGGAGCTGGCAAAATATAACGAGTTACCTCAGAACGCTGTTCTTTATGAAGGTCAGATAATCTACTTGCAACCAAAGCGCAATAATGCTGAGCATGGAAAAAATTTCCATACAGTAACCGAAGGCGAAACAATGCACTCTATTTCACAAGTTTATGGCATTAGATTAAAAGCATTATACGAAAAAAACAGAATGAAAGAAGGTACAGAGCCACAACCTGGTGAAAAACTGTATCTAAGAAAAGCCAAACCTGAAACAGCAACAACAACTGAATCGAAGAAGGAAGAACCTGAAATTACGGAATTTGATTCTGAATAATGGATTATTTAATTGTATAGGTTTTAATATGCTGAAATCCTCTTAAAAACTCATTAATAAATAATGGTTTTTTACCTGCCTGTTGCAGTCTGAGGATATTTATATATCCACCCTGTACTGCAATTTTGAGATAGCTTTTTTCGTCAGTTACAATGGTTTCAGCTGGCAAATTATGATCAGCCTTTTCTTTTGATGAATCAAATATCTTTATCTGAACAGACTCTCCTGTGTTTGTAAAAAGCTCTGTCCATGCAGCAGGGTAGGGGCTCAATCCTCTAATGTGGTTATAAATTGGTTCAACAGATTGGTTCCAGTTGATGCGACAATCATTTTTAAAGATTTTCGGTGCCATTTTTATTTTTTCATCAAGCCCAATAAATTCAGACTGATTTATTTGTGGGAAATTTCCTGCAATCACTGCATCAACAGTTTTTACTACAAGTTGAGCTCCTTTTTCCATTAACCTGTCATGAAGAGTTCCTGCTGAATCATCTTTGGATATTGATACTTCCTCTCTAAAAATAATATTTCCAGTATCTATTTCGTGTTGCAGGAAAAAGGTAGTGAGCCCGGTGGTTTTCTCGCCATTAATAATAACCCAGTTTATGGGAGCTGCACCTCTGTATTGAGGCAAAAGAGAAGCATGTAAATTTATTGTTCCTAATCGTGGCATTGCCCAAATAATCTCAGGAAGCATTTTAAAAGCAACAATAATCTGTAAATCGGCTTTAAGATTTGATAACTGATTAATAAAACCAGGATCTTTAAATTTTTCGGGTTGAAGAATATTCAGGTTTTTGCTTTTTGCATATTGTTTTACAGCCGATTCCTGAATCTTTTGCCCTCTTCCTGCCGGTTTGTCTGGATTTGTAACTACTCCAACAACGTTATACCCTTGTTCTGTAAGTAATTTTAATGGAGCTACTGCAAAATCAGGTGTCCCCAAATAAACAATACGTAAATCTTTTTTATCCATCTTAAAACCAAAATAAATTCAAAACAAATGTATAAAATTTTATATTTATACCTATTTTGCTAACTACTTAACCAGCGACTCATGAAAAACAGAATTAATTTAACAAGTTTTATTAGTATTGGGTTACTTTTTTCTTTTTTACTTATGCTGTTTTCGGGTATAGCATTGTATGTTGCTCCGGAAGGAAGTATTTCGCGGTGGATAGGATGGAACATGCTCGGATTAAACAAAAATGACTGGGAAAATCAGCATGTTGTATTTTCCTTTGTTTTTATTCTATTTGCATTACTTCATATTTTTATAATTAACTGGAAATTATTGGTTTTGTATTTTAGGTCAGAGAAAAATAAATCAGTGATTTCTGTTGATTTTGTGGTAATTATTATCTTGATTCTTGCACTTTTTATTGCCACTAAGTATAATTTAAAGCCGGTAAGCAAGCTTGTTGGATATGGGAGGGTTTTTTCTCATAGTCTAGTTAAAAACACTTTAATGCCTGATATTGCAAACCCTGATCAGTTAACTCTTCCCGAGTTTGCAAAACTAACTCATATTTCTTACGATGAATTGGTTCTTTTATTGCAGAAAAAGGGATTTACTCATATAAATAAAGAAA
>JAVEUY010000447.1:0-2626 GCA_034005315.1 Ignavibacteriaceae bacterium
TGTTTCAAATATAAAGAGTGCTGTAAAAAAAACCAATCAAAGTAATGGTATAATAAAGCAATTTCAATCGGATGTATAAACAGAAAAACAGAAATCAGACTAAAGTTGATTTATTTATTACAGATAAACTATAATAAATATCAGAGAAATTATCTTTTATATAATTCTTAATATTTATGATTTTTAGATATATTATAAAAACTATTTTTAATGTTTATGGAAATTGATAATTCAGATATAGTAATAGACAAGCCTATAAAGGAAGAAAGCGGTATCAGAAGCCGTTCTATTCTTACAAAAAGAAAGCGAAGTTACTTCTTAAGAAATTCTGCAGTCAGTTTAATAATTTATACCATAACTTTTTTTATCTGGTATTATTTTAAACGCAGTACATTTCTGCTGGAACCTGAATATCAAAGTCTTTTTATTTATTATTTAATATCATTATTTGTCTCCGCTATAATAGCTAACAAAGCTTTTCTGACAAGAGAACATGAGTTTTCGCAGTCTTTACGGAAAATTTATATATCACTTATATTAAGTCTTGGTTTACTTACATTCTTTCTTTTACAGATAAAAGCTGAGAATCTTTCAAGATATGTTATTCTTGGTTCAATGCTTACAGGTGCAGCAGCAGAAAGCATATATTTCTATTTTATTTCTTACAATAAAGGAATAAGAAGAATCATTGAAGGAAATCCGGTTTCCTGGAAATATACAATACCGGATTTTATTCTCTTAACTCTTTCAATTTACTTTTTTATAATT
Source organism: Ignavibacteriaceae bacterium (assembly GCA_034005315.1). Taxonomy (GTDB): domain Bacteria; phylum Bacteroidota; class Ignavibacteria; order Ignavibacteriales; family Ignavibacteriaceae; genus IGN3. Next base: position 769 of record JAVEUY010000447.1, read on the forward strand.
AATGAAGTCGGTATTCAAAACATTAATGAAAGACATCAGATAATTTTAGTTCTGATATATCTTAGCTGGTTTTTTGCGGCACTTTTTACTCACAAATTCAATCCATTAAAACAATCGACAAACAATTGGGCAGCAGCCGGTCTGCAGATAAAGTTTTATCTTCTAATTATATCAATCATTACACTGGCTGTGTTTACTGTTAATATCAAAGCAGAAAATTGGTCGTATTTTATTGAATCAGTTACTATTTATTCAATTGTTTCATTTATAATGTTTCTGTTTTTATATGTCAGAAAGTTACCTTACCCTACTGATGAAGTTACCAATATCTTTTTAAAGACATTCGAACTCGGTAATCCTGCAATTTCTTCACGTAAAAAATCTTACGATGGAAAATACAGGTTATTAAGCAGTCAGCCGTACGAATCTGTAATAAAACAAAAACTTCAATTTCAATATTTTAAAGATTTTCCAAAAGTATTTGACTTTTTAGAAAGAGAAATAGAACTAAAATCTTTCGATGCAGTTAAAACATTGGTAATAAGATCTGCTGACAGATATAATATTGATGTTCTAGATAATTCGTCTATGGAGCTGATTGTTAATCTACACGAACTAAATGATCTGAGAAGAATCAATGAATATCTCAGACTGGTTAATGAAAAATTAATTAAGAATGGTGTTTATTTAGGCTGCGTATTACCTATTAAAAATCATTATAAAAATTTTCAAAAAAAATATCCTTTTTTAATTGCTAATCTTTTTTATCTGATTGATTTCATCTGGAAAAGAATATTTCCAAAACTGCCTGTTCTCAGGAAAATTTATTTCTACCTTACTAAAGGAAAGAACAGAGCTATCTCGCTTGCGGAAACTTTGGGCAGATTGGTTTACTGCGGTTTTGAAATACTCGATATAATAGAGATAGATAATTTTGTTTTCTTTGCAGTGAGAAAAGTCAGAGAACCATCAACTGATAAAAACCCGTCTTACAGTGCTATTTTCAAAATGCGAAGGATTGGCAAAGACGGCAAAAAAATATTCGTTTATAAAATCAGAACTATGCACCCTTATTCGGAGTATCTGCAGGAGCTGGTTTATAATCAGAATAAACTTACTGAAGGCGGTAAGTTTAAAAATGATTTCAGAGTTTCAAGCTGGGGTAAATTTTTGAGAAAGTTTTGGATTGATGAACTTCCAATGTTTATTAACTTTTTTAAATGGGAAATCAAACTTGTTGGTGTAAGACCTGTTAGTTCACATTATCTGTCTTTGTATTCTCCTAAATTCCAGCAAAGAAGATTGAAATATAAACCTGGTTTAATTCCGCCATTTTATGCTGATTTACCTGTCACGATCGAAGAAATTGAAGCTTCAGAAAAAAGATATTTTGATTTATATGACAAAAACCCGGTTAAGACTGATATAATATACTTAGTTAAAATTGTTATAAACATCGTATTCAGACGTAAAAGAAGTTCATGATAATTAATGGGCATTTTTCATTTTGATTTATTTTCATTTTTATTCTGATATGTTCACATATCAATTTGGAATTAGTATTTTTACTCTATAATATAATTATTAAGTGAAACCATTGTATTTTCAGAAAAATCCTTTCAGATATTTATTACTTTTAATCGGATTCTTTTCTTTTTCAATTTCCATTCTTCAAAATTTTTCTACTGTATATTCTCAGGTTGTTTTTGTGCCTGTAGAAAACGGGATATATGATTTTCTGGAAAGAATGAATTTAAAAGGTATTATCAAACTTGATGATGAAGTAAAACCTTACTCCAGAAATTATATTGCAGGTAAAATTATCAGGATAGTAAATCTGATCTCAGAAAAAAAATCC
>JAVEUY010000448.1:0-2626 GCA_034005315.1 Ignavibacteriaceae bacterium
GATCTCGGGTGGATATGTAGCAGCAATCAGAGCGGCACAATTGGGATTTAAGACAGTAGTAATTGATAAAGATAATTTGGGTGGTATTTGTCTGAATTGGGGATGTATCCCGACAAAATCACTTTTAAAAAATGCTGAAATTTACGATAACATTAAAAATCATGGTAAAGATTTTGGTCTGTACACAAAAGAACTTTCCTTCAATTTTACTGAGATTATTAAAAGAAGCCGTGACATTTCGGATAGAATTACAAAAAATGTTGAGTTATTAATTAAGAAAAACAAGATTGACAGAATTCGTGGGTTTGGTAAACTAATAAACAATAACAAGATAGTAGTTTTAGATAAAGATGGTAAAGAATCCGATACTATTACTGCTGATAATATTATTATTGCTACAGGTGCACGTCCAAAATCCCTTCCAAATATTCCAATAGATAGAAAAAAAATAATAACAAGTACTGAAGCAATGAATCTTGATGAACAGCCGAAAGAACTTATTATTATTGGTGCCGGTGCAATAGGAATTGAGTTTGCATATTTCTATTCAGTGCTCGGAACTAAGGTAACCGTTATTGAGATGCTTGATAACATTCTTCCAATTGAAGATAAAGAAATATCTCAAACACTTGAAAAAAATTTTAAGAAAAGAGGAATTGAAATCTATACCAAAACAACTGTTGAGAAAGCAGAAGTTAAAGGTAAAAAAGTTAATGTAACAATAAATCAGAATGGACAAAAAAAGGAATTATCTGCTGATAAAGTATTAAGTGCAATTGGTGTTACTGGTAATGTTGAAGGTTTTGGTTTGGAGGAATCTGGGATTGAATTATTTAAAAATCATATAAAAGTTGATAAAAAAAATTACCGGACAAATATTCCTAATATTTATGCAATTGGAGATGTGATTGGTCCGCCGTGGTTAGCTCACGTAGCTTCTGCTGAAGGAATACATTGTGTAGAAAAGATAAAAGGAATAAATAAACCTGAAATAGATTATGATAATATACCTGGTTGTACTTACTGCCAGCCGCAGGTTGCAAGTGTTGGTTTAACAGAAGCAAAAGCCAAAGAACTTGGTTACAATTTAAAGATTGGTAAATTTCCGTTTATGGCAAGCGGAAAGGCTTTTGCAGTAGGTGAGCGTGAAGGTTTTGTAAAATTAATTTTTGATGCAAAGTATGGTGAGCTGCTGGGCGCTCATATTATTGGAAGTGAAGCAACAGAGCTTATTGCTGAGGTTGCGCTTGCACGTGCAATGGAAGCTACCGGACATTCTATAATAAATACTGTTCATGCTCATCCAACACTTTCAGAATCAATAATGGAAGCAGCAGCTAATGCTTATGGCGAGGCAATTCATATTTAACAAAATTGAATATCAATTTTAATATCTTAAAATAAAAAGGATATAATGGCAAAAAATATTACTTCAACACAGGCTAAATCGAAAGATAAAACTTCGGTAAAACCAACTAACGGTAAAAATGATTTTATTAAAATCGGTAAAAAAGATTTTGATAAAGATAAGCTTCTTTATGTCCTGAAAACGATGTTAAGATCCCGCAGTGTTAATAATAAAGCAATGAACCTGTTAAGACAGGGAAAAACTTTTTTTCATATATCAAGCTCTGGTCACGAAGCAATTCAATTAGCAATAGGTTTATCTCTTGATTCCAAGAAAGACTGGCTTTTTCCATATTACAGAGATATGGCTGCTGTTATTACCGCCGGAATTTCTATTGAGGAAGTTTTTCTTGGAAGCTTTGCAAAAACAGATGATCCTTCAAGCGGTGGAAGACAAATGCCGACACATTGGGGAGCCAGAAGTTTTAATATGCCTGCTCAATCTTCTCCAACAGGTACGCAATTTTTACAGGCAGTTGGTGCTGCTATGTCTATTGCAAAACGCGGAGAAAAGAATGTTGCTTATGTTAGCAGCGGAGAAGGAACTACATCGCAGGGAGAGTTTCACGAAGCAGTCAATTGGGCTAGCAGAGAAAAACTGCCGGTGCTTTTTGTTATCCAGAATAATAAGTATGCAATTTCTGTAAAAGTATCTGATCAAAGCGGAGGGAAGGATAATTCTATTGCTGAGATGATGTCAGGATATAATAATCTTTACAGAGCAAGGATAGACGGAACGGAATTTATAACTTCTTATGAGAAAGTTCAGGAGGCAATTGAATATATAAAATCCGGTAAAGGTCCTGCATTGATTGAAGCAGATGTTGTTAGATTAGATTCACACTCATCTTCAGATGATCATAAAAAATATCGTGATAAAAAAGAACTTGAAGAAGATTTAAAACGCTGTCCGATCGAAAAGTTTGCAAAAATTTTAATCTCGAAGAATTTTCTTACTCAGGATGATTACGAAAAATTAAAACAGAATATTACAGATGAAATAAATGATGCCGCTGATAAAGCAATATTAGCTGCAGATCCTAAACCTTCAGATGCTGTAACTTTTGTATTTGATGAAAGCGGATTTAAAGAAACACTTGATTATGAGTCTTCAACTCCATCGGGTGATAAGATTGTAATGGTTGATGCGATAAATCATGCTCTTCACGAAGAGATGCAGAGAAATCCTGATATGTATATATTTGGCGAAGATATAGAG
>JAVEUY010000449.1:0-2623 GCA_034005315.1 Ignavibacteriaceae bacterium
AAACAAAAGGAATAATGAAAACCACACCAATAATACGACCAATAAAACGATGAAACCATTCCCAAAAGAAAATGAATTTGTAATCGTCTAATTGAAAATCTTTGTATTGATTTACTTTTTGATATTCAGGAAATTTCTTATATTCTTCGAAAGCTTCAACCCATTTTTCTTCTGACATAGGTGGGAAGGTGTCGTTAATTAAATGCCAATCGGTCATGGACAACCCTGAGTTAGTTAAACGTGTAATTCCACCCACGGTTACCATGATAAATAACAAAACACACCCCGAAAGTAGCCAGTAAATGACTGATTTATTTGTTTTCATTTTTCTTGATATTCAAAAAAGCACCCCAAATTTACATAATGTGCATTTGAAAAGTGCTTTAACAGATTATAATTTTTATACTTTTTTCAATCCCATTTTTGAAGCTTTGTTTAAGACAAAATCTTTAGCAGCTTCATATTCGTTCGGAATTTCGCCTTCTAAAATCGCTTCTTTAACGGCTTCTTTTAGAACTCCAATTTCTCTACAAGGTTTTAAACCGAATAATTCCATAATTTCTTCCCCTGAAATTGGTGGTTGAAAAACACGAACTCTATCTTTTTCTTCAACTTCTACTATTTTCTCTTTTACGATGTCGAAGTTCTTGTGATATTTCTGAAATTTTTTTGGATTTTTAGTCGTGATATCGGCTTTACACAGGGTCATCAAACTATCAATATCTTCGCCAGCATCAAAAACCAAACGACGAACTGCGCTATCGGTCACAATATCTTCCGCAATTACAATTGGTCGCGAACTCATCGTAACCATTTTTTGAACGAATTTCATTTTATGATTCAAAGGCATGTGCAAACGTTCAAATATTTTTTTGACCATTTTACCACCTAAAAATTCATGTCCGTGGAAAGTCCAACCTTGTTTTTTATTGAATCTTTTGGTTGGTGCTTTGCCAATATCGTGTAACAATGCCGACCAACGCAACCAAACGTCATCGGTATTCGGACAAATATTATCGACTACTTCTAGCGTGTGATAAAAATTGTTTTTGTGCGTATGACCTTCAACTTCTTCGACATTATTCAAAGCAGTTAATTCAGGTAAAATAATGTCTAACAAACCAGTTTGATACAAATGTAAAAATCCGATGGAAGGTTTATCTGAAGCTAAAATTTTATGCAATTCATCAACAATTCGTTCTCCTGAAATAATGTTGATTCTATCTTTATTTTTAGAAATAGCCTCTAAAGATTCCGATTCGATTTCGAAATTTAATTGCGTAGCAAAACGAATCGCACGCATCATTCGTAACGGATCATCAGAATACGTAATATCTGGATTTAAAGGTGTTTTGATGATTTTGTTTTTCAAATCTTCTACACCATTAAAAGGATCAACTAAATCACCAAAGTTTTCAGAATTCAAAGAAAAAGCTAAGGCATTTATCGTAAAATCACGTCTTTCTTGGTCGTCTTTTAAGGTTCCGTTTTCCACTAATGGATTTCGGCTATCGTGTGTGTAAGATTCTTTTCGAGCGCCCACAAATTCCACGTCAATGTCATCATAGCGTAACATTGCAGTTCCGTAGTTTTTGAAAACTTGTACTTTTGGATGAAACGAAATCAATTCGGAAACTTTTAAAGCCAATTCAATTCCACTACCAACGGCAACGATATCAATGTCTTTTTTGTGGTCTCTGTTTAGTAAAATATCGCGAACAAAACCACCAATCACATAGCATTCCAAGTTAAGTTCTTGTGCTGCTTGTGAAATGATTTTGAAGATGTTATGTTCTAAATGTTGTTTGTAATTCATTTTTTAATTAGTCAATTTGACAATTCGTCAATGTGCCAATTAATTATCAAACAACATCATTGGCTAATTGACAAATCGAAACATTGGCACATTTTTACTTGCGAATCACTTTTACTTGGCTATCTAAACCTAATTTGATAATCGTAGAAGGATTTTTGCAAACTTTATCGTGGTGCAAATTTACTACATAGTCCACACCTTTTATAATTTCTGGACTAATTTCTTTGAAAGTTTTTGGAGTAAACATTCCTGATATATTTGCTGATGTAGAAACCAATGGTTTTTTCATACGCTCCATCAACTTAAAACAAAAAGGTTCCGTTACCATACGAACTCCTAACGTATTATCATCGGCAACAATATTTTTAGCTACATTTCTTGGATTATCTAAGATTAAAGTAGTTGGTTTCTCTGATAAATCTAGAATTTGCCAAGCCACATCAGGAATTTCTTTGAAAACGTTGTACATCATGCGTTCGCCATTCATTAAAACAATCATGCTTTTGGTTTCTTCACGTTGTTTTAAAGCGTAGATTTTTTTTATAGCTTCTTCATTTGTGGCATCACAACCAATTCCCCAAACGGTGTCGGTTGGATATAAGATAATGCCACCGTTTTTTATGACTTCAAATGTGTTGTGTATTTCTGTGTTGATATTTTCCATAATTTCCTAAACGAAATTGAATTACTATTTTATGTTTGCAAAGTAACGAATAAAATCAGTATCGACATTGCACTTGCAAACACGATTTTTAACAAACTTATCTTATGAAAATATTGCATATTTCTGGAGCTAAAGGTTGGGGA
>JAVEUY010000450.1:0-2613 GCA_034005315.1 Ignavibacteriaceae bacterium
CGTAAAAATAATTTCTTTTTAAGCATTAAACAGTTGGATTAACAATAATTTAGGCATCGCAAAAGAGTCTCTTTTAAAGTAATCAAGCCATAAAGGCTTATCAAATTTATAAAAAGTATTGACTGTAAATGGCTTAACACTTTTGATTTTAGCGAATTTTTCAACTGTCATTTCAATGGCAAAGCCCATAAAAATAAGGTAATTCAGTAGTCAATTGGCATCAAAAAAACCAAGCAATGGTACTGAGACTAAGTTCTAATGCGATTATTAGTTTGAAATAATATTTTTGTTTCTTTTTTAAGAAAAAAACTCCGAAAACACTGTTTTTCGGAGTTTTGACAATATACATAAATTTGAATTTATCCGTTTCCGCTTCCGGCTCTTTGTTTGACGTCTTCAGCACCACCGGTTCTTCGAGGTTGCGAGTTTCCGTTTCCGAAATTATAGGTAAAAGTCAGCATAACATTTCTGGAATCACGAGAAACCGCAAACCTTTCTGTATAATTGGTAAAAGTGTTCGAAGCTTTGATGTTGTTCGTAAAAAACAGGTCGTTAACTGCTAAACGCAAAGTGGCTTTTTCGAATTTTTTCTGTACACCCAAGTTCAAGAACCACACCGGTTTTAAATCCAAGAAGGCATAAATCTGATTGCTTCTGTAGTTGGCTGAAAGTTCGCCTGAATATCCGTTTCCGAATTTAAAGTTATTGGTGGTGTTGAAATCGTAGGCAAAATTACTTTGGCTATTTAATGCAGTACCGGAAACATTTCCGGAGAAGGAATTCAAGTTAAAATTCAACGAGTTGTTGTTGGTCCACCATTTTGTAATCTCAAACGGAACTATGGCATTCAATCCCCAAGTGGTTACGGTGTTCAAATTTTTATTGGTTTGAACCGTTTGCTGATTGTTCCCTTCTGAAGGCATAATTACTTGGGTAATGTTGTTGGCCGTTTGTGAATAGCTTAGTGTTGTATAGACTTTTTTATTTAGTACGTGTGTCAACTCGAAGGAATTTGTGGTTTGCGGACTCAAATACGGATTTCCTTCTTCGTAGGTTGTAGGATCCAAAAAGAATTTAAACGGATTCAACTGATCGTAGCTCGGTCTGGTAATTCTTCGGCTGTAATTGAACTCCAAACTGTGTTTTTCACTAATGGTGTAGCCTACAAATGCACTTGGAAAAAGTTGGGTGTAGTTGTTTTTGAAAGATTGGTCGCCTACGCGCTGTTCTCCGTCGATGTTCGTGTTTTCAACGCGTAAACCCAAATTGGTTTTCCATTTTCCGAATTCTTTAGAAGCAATTAAATACGCCGCATTGATGTTTTCTTTATAGATAAAATGATTGCTTTTGGTTTCATCCAACACCTGACTGCCCGAACTCCAGTCGTAAAAAGTAAGTTCGTTATCCGATTTGACATAAGTAGATTTAAATCCTGATTCGAGTTTCATTTTGTTTTTGAAGGTCGTAGTGAAATCGGTTTTAAGTCCGATTATGTTCAAATCGCCTTTGATATTTCCTTCCAAAATATAAGGGTTTTGGAATTCTGCACCGTCCAAATCATAGTAACGCGTGGTAAAATCCTGGTCGTTTCGGTTGCCGTAATTCGCCCAATCGAAATCGGTGTTGAGTTCAGTGCCTAAAGTGTCGATTTTGACTTTATGATTTAAATTTACGGCATAATTTTTCCATTGGTTGTTGGCCTTGTTTTTAGTTTCAAAGCTTGATGCTAAAGTATTAGTGTTGTCGTACACATCCGACACATTGCTGCCTGTTGGATTGAATTTGTTGTTCACCACGTTTGCTAAAAGACTAAAAGAGTGTTTATCGTTGACTAAATAATCAACACCGAATCGCCCGGTATGGTTTCTCAGTTGGATTTTGAGAAAATTATTTTGATCGTATGCGCCGGTAAACGTATTGTCTTCGTAAAACTTACGGTCTAATTTTAAGTCATTAAAGCCTTCGCGATACGCAAAGCCGTAGTTTCCGAAAATATTCCATTGCTCCGTGCGATGGTTCAAGGTAACATTGTTGCCGTTTTTGAAATACCTTCCGGCGCCGTTGGATAGCGAAATACTACCGTTACTGCCTTTTCTTTTACTTTTTTTCATCTTGATATTGATGATGGCAGTACCCGCTGCATCGTATTTTGAGCCCGGATTGGTGATGAATTCAATCTTGTCAATGCTTTCCGCAGGAATACCTCGTAGGTAATCGGCTAAGTTGGAACCAGACATTTGTGTAGGCTTTCCGTCAATTTGAATCTGTATGCCCGATTTTCCTCTCATACTGATATTGTCGTTGTTGTCGATGGCTACACTCGGTGCTTTTTCCAATAGTTCGAAGGCTGTACTGCCCGAAGAGCCAATGGCGCTGTCAACATTCATAATCATTTTCCCGTCTTGTCGTTCGATAAATTTTTTTGACGAAGTAATGACTACTTCTTTTAAACTTTCGGAAGAAATAGCCAATTCAATTTCGGGAATTGTATAATCGGAAGTCGCGCTGAACGATGCTCCGTTGTGAAGGGTTTTGCCGTTTTCTTCAACGGTTACGTAGTACCTTCCTGGCGAAATGTTTTCAAAAACAAATTTCCCCGTTTGGTCTGTAGCC
>JAVEUY010000451.1:0-2610 GCA_034005315.1 Ignavibacteriaceae bacterium
CAGTAAAATTATCCACACCTGTTCTAAAGACTTGCATAATAATTACCGCAGCAACAATAACTGCTCCCCAGCCAAACACAAGTCTAATTACCTTCGACCAATCAAAGTTGTCATCAGGTTTGTTTGGGCTGCCTTTTGGTAATTTGTTTCCTGATTTATTTTCGTTATCGCTCATTCTTTTTTTTCTAACTATTTTTTTCTGAATTATCGGATAGGGCATAAATGGATTTCAAATTTCTATACTGTTGTGCATAATCTAATCCATATCCAATTACAAATTTGCCCGGAATTTGGAAGCCAATATAATCAATTCTAACATCATATTTCAGGCTTTTTGGTTTCAATAACAGGGTACATACCCTTACACTTCGCGGAGAATATTTTTTGAAGAGGTCTCCGATGTATTTGATTGATAAGCCTGAATCAACAATATCTTCAACAATAATAATATCTCTGCCGTTTACATCACAATTTAATTCTTTGAGCAAGCGCACATTTCCGGAAGATAACTTTGCATCACCATAACTTGAGAGTTTGAAAAAATCTATTTCACAATTTATCGTTACTTTTTTTATCAAATCTGAAAGGAAAATAAATGCACCGTTAAGCACACCGATAAAAATCGGAACTTTATCAGCATAATCCTCAGATATTTGCTCTGCAAGTTCTTTAATTCTGTTTTGTATTTGCTCTTCGTTTAATAACGGAACAAAAACATCTTCACCAATAATCAACTTATCCATTACTAATAAATACTTTCAGTGCTTTTTTTGTAGATGATGTTACCTTGAATCTGTCATCAAGTCTTTTCCCAATTATCCAGACAATCTTATTATTATTTAATAACACTAATTGATTTTTCTTTTCAAATGAATCCAATTTTATATTGTTAAGATAATCAGAAACTTTTTTTCTTCCTTCCATTCCGATCGGATGAAATTTATCTCCATCCTCCCAATTACGGACCTGAAAAATATCTTTTATTTCATCAGCTGAGATAAATTCAATGTTAGGATCCTTTAATAGTTTAACATCTGCCGGATTTACTTTTTCAATTCCTAATTTTTTATTTCCAATCTTTATTTTTTCACCAGCTTTTATCTGCCTTAATACTTTTTGCGGATTTTCAGTCTTTGGTTTAATCAGAATATCATTTCTTGATCTTTGTGCAATCAAACCTGATGACAGTTCTTCAGATTTACCTGTCTGATTATTTACAAGTGATGTTATTTTCCGAATATCTGTTGATCGTAATTTTATCTCAAAATTTTTATCAAGAATATTTTTTAATAAATGTACAGATGTCTTTCTGTCTTTACTTGCAAAGTAAGTTAAAGGAATCTGAACAAATTTATTTTTGTTTAATTTCAAATCAATTTCATATTTATCTGATTTTAATTCATCTATAAGTCCCTGCAGATTAATGGAAGTATTCAGTATTGCTTTATCAAGTGATGGATTCAATTTACTTTTGATTAATGGAATGATTTGGTTACGCAGAAAGTTGCGCTCAAATTCGTTTGTTAAGTTCGATTGATCAATTCTGTATTCAAATTGATGCAGTTCGAGATAATTTAGTATTTCGGTTTTGTTCAAACACAATATTGGTCTGATTATGTTATCACGTTTTACCGGAATACCGGCAATACCGTTTAATCCTGCACCTTTAATCAGATTTAATAAAACAGTTTCAGCATTATCATCTGAGTTATGAGCAGTTACTATTTTATCAATTCCAACTGAACTAACTATTTTCTCAAAAACAGAATATCTGATTTCTCTGGCAGCTAATTCGATTGAAAGACTTTTCTTCCTGGCTAAAGCTTTTATATTTTTTTTATAAGAGTAAAAAGGAACATTAAGTTCTTTGCAAACAACTTTGCAGAATATTTCATCTCTATCAGATTCTTTTCCTCTTAAAAGATGATTCACATGAACCGCACTAATTTCAATCTTGAATTTTTTTCTGAATTTATTAAAGAAGTGTAAAACAAAAATAGAATCAGGCCCGCCGCTAAGTGCAATTAAAATCCTATCATTAACTTTGATAAGAGCGTTTTCTTTTATAAATCTTAATACTTTTTGTTCAGTAGCTTTCATCAATTGCAAAAGTTCAAATTATCCACGATGTCGTTAGCTGCAAAAAAACCTGTCACAAATTTAATAAACTTATCAATTTCAATACTGATACTATTGTAAAATTGTTTATCGAAGTATTTGTTTCTTTGTGATCGAGAATGTCAATTCTTATTTAAAACGAATTTATTTAAATAGAATAGCTTTCAGGTTAACTTTGCTGATAGTAACAAAGTATCAGATGATTAAATAACCATTAAAATTATCAGGAAAAGAAATCGGTGCTCAACTACTAAAGTATTATTTTCTATTTAATTTCAATAATCTCAAACTCCATCAGACCCGCTGGTGCTTTAACCTTAACTTTACTCCCGGGTTTTGCACCCATCAATCCCTGCCCAACAGGAGAAGTAACAGAAATTTTTCCTTCCTGCAAATTAGCTTCTTCGGGTGATACTAAAGTATATTCAAAAACTTTATTTGTTTTAAGATTTTTGATTTTAACAGTTGAAAGCAAATGAATTTCATCAGTTG
>JAVEUY010000452.1:0-2610 GCA_034005315.1 Ignavibacteriaceae bacterium
TTAAATCCTGTAAAGCAGTAAAAGTTCTGAAATTACCTTTCTGATAAACTCTTTTATACTCAAACCAATAATCAAAAAGATCGCCGACAATAAAAAGCTCATCGCAGTTATCTTTAGCAAACTCAAGAAACTTAACCAGAAGTCTTTCCTTTTTGTTCTCGATCTCTTTCGATTGGAGACCAAGATGTATATCGGAGATGAAAAGATAAGTTTTATTCACACAGAATCGTTTTTGTTTATATGAAATTTACTGAATACAAAAAATAAATAAAACTATTCTTTTGCCCCTGTTTAATATTCATTTTCAAACTCTGCTAGCAGTTTAGACTCAGGATCAGGTAAAATTGCTTCAACTTCCCTGTCAGTTATAAAATTAAATTTGTTATTTCTTTTATTAATTAGAAAGCTTTTTGTTTCTGAAGTTCCGTTTTTATAAAGTATTTCCACATCAAGAGTAAAATGAAATTCAGGATAATCTTTTGTTTTTTGATTTATGTATAAAGTTACTTCTTCTGAATTGTCATTACTTTCTGTATCAAAACTGACAGAGCAAAAAATATTTTCTGTTCCGTTATAAACCCACTGATCAAAAAATTTAGTAAGATCTTTATGAGAAACTTCTTCACAAATATTTTTAAAGTCTTCTACAGAAGCATTTGAATATTTATAAGTATTATAATATCTGTTTAATATGTTAAAGAAATCTGAATCACCAATCTCATTACGCAGTATATGTAAAACCCATGCTCCTTTATCATAAACTGTTTCACCGAATAAATCTTTTGGTGCATACAAAGTTCCTCTAAAATAACTGCTGAACTTAGCAAGCATTTTGGATTTCAATGCTTCTTTTCCGTTTTTTGCTTCAGCATACAAAGCTTCAGTATATGAAGCAAAACCTTCATTCAGCCATATATCGTTCCAGGTTTTAGGACCAACAGAATTGCCCCACCAGTGATGAGAAAGCTCATGGACATAAGTATCCTCATAAAATTTACTGCCATTTATAAAATTATAACCAAACCCTGTTATGGTTTGATTTTCCATTGCGCCATAGTTCCATAAAAATTCTGCAACACCGTATTTTTCTTTAATAAACGGATACTCTCCGAAAATCTCCGATAAAGTTTTCAAGTAGTCAGAATGACCGGCAAAATCAATTTGTGCTTTATCAAAATGTTCAGGTAAAACGTAATAATATATCTGCATAGTATCCTGTTTATTAAGGCTGATATATGTATCAGTGAAAGTTTTATACGGAGCAGAGTAAACAGCAATCAAATATGTAGATATTGGATAAACAGTTTTGTAATGATAAGTTTTTTTAGCTCCATTATTTTTTATTTCAATTAAATTTCCGTTCGATACAGAAACAAACTGCGAATCGTTGGTAATTTTTATATCAAGTAAAGCTTTATCTGACGGATCATCATCACACGGGAAAAAAGTTGATGCTAAATCCGGTTCACTAATATTATAAATAAGTGAGTTGCCATTTACCGAACCAAAAACGAATCCATCAAGTCCGCCTTTTTGCGGTGTTCCGGAATATTCTATTTCAATTGTAAAAGTATCAGAGATAGTTTTTGTCTCTTTAATAAATATTCTGTTCTTTTTGCGATGATATTCTTTATCTTCATTATTAATCTTAACACTGATGATCTTCATATTATCGTAAAAATTAAGTTCATATTCTAAATCAGATTCAAGTACTGAATTGCCGGACTGATCTTTAACTGCGGTTAAAATTGCCAAACCATTTACGATTTTATTTTTAACATCCAGATCAATTGAAAGATCATAATGTAAAATATCAAGAGCTTTTTGTGTTTTGCTCACAAAATACTTCTTATCATTAAACCCCAAATCCGCCTGATAGACTTTAGGAAGAACAGTAGCTGTAAAAATTGCTATAATCAAACTAAAGTAAAATTTTCCGAATGCTGCCATCTAATAATTAATTTTATATTTATAAATTATTAATGTTAATTTAACCATTACTTCAATTGTCAAACAATCGATATTTCAATATATTTCTGTAAAGATTTAAGGATTAAATATGCCATCTCAAGGTTCATCAATTTTAAGAGACACAATTTCAGTTATACTTGCCGGCGGGCAGGGTGAAAGATTACATCCTCTTACTGCTGTAAGAAGTAAACCAGCCGTTCCTTTTGGAGGTAAATACCGGATCATCGATTTTGCGCTGTCTAACTGTTTAAACTCCGGCTTCAGAAGAGTTTATGTGTTAACTCAATATAAATCTGATTCTCTTAATATGCATCTATACGAAGCCTGGAGTATTTTTAATCCGGAACTTGGAGAATTTATTTATTCTGTACCACCGCAGCGTAAGTTGAATAACGAGTGGTATCTTGGAACAGCAAATGCAATTCATCAGAACTTAAATTTATTTTCAGACAAAAAAGCAAAATGGGTTTTAATTCTCGGAGGTGATCATATTTACAAAATGGACTATCTGAAATTTTTAGATAATCATATCGAAAAATCTGCGGATATGTCAATCGCCTCATTAGAAATTCCTAAGTATGATGCAAGCCGTTTTGGTATTGTTGGAGTTGATGAAAGTTATAACGTAACTTCCTTTAT
>JAVEUY010000453.1:0-2606 GCA_034005315.1 Ignavibacteriaceae bacterium
GTTCTACTTCCTTATGATGTTGATTTTAAACTTGGCGGTGAATCACCTCTTGCGAGAAACGAAAAATACATAAATGTTAAATGTCCAAAATGCGGAACAGATGCAAAGCGCGATCCTGATACGATGGATACATTTGTTGATTCATCCTGGTATTATCTGAGATTTCTTGATCCGAAAATTTCTGATGCACCGTTTGATAAAGAGCTTGCAAACAAATGGACTCCGGTTGATATGTATGTCGGTGGAAAAGAACATTCTGTTATGCATCTTTTGTATGCAAGATTTTTTCATAAGTTTTTGCGTGATATTGGATTAGTTAACAGCGATGAACCATTTGCAAAACTTGTTCATCAGGGTGTTATCACAAAAGACGGCGCAAAGATGTCAAAGTCACGCGGTAATGTTGTTAATCCAAACGATTTTATAATTAAGTATGGAACAGATGTTTTCAGAATGTATTTAATGTTTATGGGACCTTATGATCAGGGCGGCGATTGGAGTGATAAAGGAATTTCAGGTGTAGAAAGATTCGTAAGTCGCACTTATGAATTGTTTAATGAATTTAAGAATGTTGTAAAAGATTATCCGCCAAAAGAAAAATATGATATAGCTCCTTTATCCGACAATGAGAAAAAAGTTTACAGAAAAGTAAATCAGACTTTAAACAAGTTTAATGAAGAGATTGAGCATTTCAGATTTAATACTGCAATTGCATCTTTAATGGAACTTATCAATGAGTTAAAAGTTCTGGAATCTTGCAGTAAAGAAATTCAGAGTTATGTCCTGTTAAGATTTGCATCTATGATAGCTCCGGTTGCACCACATCTTGGTGAGGAATGCTGGCAGTTAACCGGAAATGAGAAATCAATTTTTGAAAATCCAATCGTGTTTGCTATTGATAAAGATGCATTGATTGAAGATACAGTTAATATAGCTGTGCAGGTTAACGGAAAACTGCGTGCAACCATTCCCATTACAATGAACAGTGAACAGGACTCAGTTAAGCCGCTTGTTTTTGCTGATGATAAAGTAAAAAAATTTACTGACGGCAAAACAATCGTTAAAGAAATATTTGTAAAAAATAAAATTTATAATATAGTAGTTAAGTAAAATCGCAATGGGACACTGATTTTTATGATTAAGACTGATGTTCTATGATTAAAGACAACTTTATATATTCTGAAATAACTGATTTAATTATCAAAGCATTTTATAATGTAAAAGTTTTAACATCTGAATTTAAATATCATAATAAATCATAATCATCATAATTATCAGTGTCCCATTGTTCTAAAGAGGAAAGAAATGTTAGACATAAAATTCATTCGTGAAAATCCTGAAGTTGTTAAGCAAGGTATTGCAAACAAAAATGAAAAAGACAGAGTTGATGAACTTTTGCAGCTTGATAAACAGCGCAGAGATTTCATTGCACATGCAGATGAACTAAAATCAAAACGCAACACTGTTTCTCAGCAAGTCGGGCAGATGAAAAAATCCGGACAGGATGCATCAGAAATAATTGCAGAAATGAAAAGAGTCGGTGATGAAATTGCTGAATACGACAGTAAACTAAGAAACGTTGAAGAGCAGATTGATGATATCTTAAGATATATTCCTAATCTTCCTCACTCCTCTGTTCCTGTTGGTAAAAGTGCTGAAGAAAATGTTGAAGTAAAACGCTGGCTGCCGGATGGTTTTAAGTTTGAGAATGATTTTAAGCCAATGGATCATGTTGAACTTGGTAAAAAACTTAACATACTTGATTTCGAACGCGGAGCAAAAATAAGCGGATCCGGTTTTCCTCTTTACAAAGGCAAAGGTGCAACGCTTGAGCGATCATTAATTAATTTTATGCTCGATTATCATCTGCAGAATCATAATTACTCAGAAATCTTTCCGCCATTTCTTGTTAACAAAGAATCAATGCGAGGAACGGGACAGTTGCCAAAAATGGAAGAAGATATGTATCACATCGAAAAAGATGGCTTATATCCGATTCCGACTGCGGAGGTTCCGGTTACAAATATTCATCGTGATGAAATTTTAAATGAAAAAAATCTTCCGATAAAATATGTCGGTTACTCTGCATGCTTTAGACGTGAAGCCGGATCTTATGGAAAAGAATCAAAAGGATTTTTACGCGTTCATCAATTCAATAAAGTTGAAATGGTTAAGTTTGTTAAACCTGAAACTTCTTACGATGAATTAGAACTGCTTGTTAAAGATGCAGAAGATATCTTGCAGGCATTAAATATACCATACAGAATATTAATGCTGTGCAGTGGTGATTTAAGTTTTTCAGCAGCAAAATGTTACGACATTGAAACCTGGTCACCTGCAGAAAACAGATGGCTTGAAGCATCATCCTGCAGTAACTTTGAAGAGTTCCAGGCTCGCAGATCAAATATTCGTTTTAGAAATGAACAAACAAAAAAACCTGAATTTCTTCATACATTAAACGGCAGCGGATTAGCAACAAGCAGGTTGATGGTTTCACTTTTAGAAAACTATCAAACACCAGAAGGCAAAATTATCGTTCCAAAAGCATTACATAAATACACCGGATTTAATGTGAATGAATAGATTAAAGCTGAGTTTCATTATCT
>JAVEUY010000454.1:0-2604 GCA_034005315.1 Ignavibacteriaceae bacterium
ACCCCATGCAAATTTTGGGTGATCATCTCCATTATTAAAAACTGCTAAACAATTATTCCAGTAATCTTCTAAACCATAAGTTTGTAATTGTACAAAATCTTTTAATTCCCAAATAGGATGATAGGACGCATTAATAACGGTGCCAATATTAGGATTAGTAAATATTAATTCTTTATTTGTTATATCATATTCTAAAACAACATCAATAGGACCGATAAATCCAGATGCTGCATAAGGAAGATGAGACGTTCTATAATCGATGAAAAACCAATCTCTTTTATGGCTACCTTCCCATATGCTTACCTCGTAAAGTCCTAAAGATAAAACAGGTTCCCAACCTTGATTATGCCAATCTAGATCGGAGGCATGCCAAAAGTTTGAAGGTGGACTAGTTTGTGAAGAATAAGATTTTGTTCCTCCTAAATACTCTGTTGTTATATTATGATATTGATTCCAAACAGTTCCAATTGCCTCAATTTTTACGGTAATATTCCAGCTAATGGGTCGGTTTTCAAATTTTATAATCAATTCTCCTGCAAGAAGTTCATTTTGTGCCTTAATGTTTGCACATAAAAATAAAAGTATTATGATAGTTAATATCTTTTTTATTTTTTCCTCCTGTTTCTCATAGTTAATAGAAAATAATAGTGCGTTTTCTTTTTGTACTATGTAAAGCCAGTCGGATAATAATTTAAGATGAAAAAATATTCTGAGAATGAATGATGAACATTACACCGGCACAAAAGAATTATATGAGAGAAAATCATTTCGTTTTTCTCCCAGAATATCCGGATTCTCTCGACAATAGAGAGAGAGCTAAATATCGTGCCAGAATTTTATTTAAAGTTTTCAAATACATCCCAAAAATTTCTTTAAATATTTAGCAGGAGCGTATAAAGCAGTAGAGGTATTAAATCAGCAAAAATTATTCCTCCAATAATAATTTGATTTCAGATAGTTTTTGTTACACAGCGGTAAAAAGGAAATAAAAACTTAAACAAAAATTACAAAGCGTAAAAAAGTAATACGATGAAAATGTCTTGAAAAAAGTTTGTAAAACAGTTAAACAATAGTACACTGATTTTTATGATTGCTTATGATCATAACTGATCTTAATAAATCAGTCTGCTCAGTGTTTCTTCGTGTAAGAAATTAGAAAAGGAGTCAGAATTTTTTAGGCTGAGACGCGAATTTTTAATCGCATTAAATCCAATTTGAAATCCCTTCTCAAATAGCTAAATTTGAGCTTAATTTTCAATAATTATCAGATAATAAATGCGATATCCTTTTTCAGAAATAGAATCCAAATGGCAGAAATTTTGGGAAGATAATAAAACTTACAGAACTGATCTTACTAAATCAGATAAAAAACTTTATACACTTGTAATGTTCATCTATCCTTCCGGAGCAAAACTTCATATCGGGCATTGGTATAATTACGGACCAACTGATAGCTGGGCAAGATTTAAAAAACTTCAGGGCTATAATGTGTTTGAACCAATCGGTTATGATGCTTTTGGATTGCCTGCCGAAGGTTATGCAATTAAAACAGGAATCCATCCACAAGACAGCACTTTAAAAAATATTGAAGATATTCGTGAGCAGCTTAAAAAAATGGGCTGTATGTATGATTGGGATTGTGAACTTATGACTTGCGCACCCGAATATTATAAATGGAACCAATGGATCTTTCTACAAATGTTTAAACGCGGATTAGCATACAGAAAAAATGCACCCGTTAATTGGTGTCCGAAAGATCAAACAGTTCTTGCAAATGAGCAGGTTGTTGACGGATGCTGTGAAAGATGTGGAACACAGGTTATTCAAAGAAATTTATTTCAGTGGTTTTTTAAAATAACTGATTATGCTGAAGAGCTTCTTGAAGGACATAATAAAATTGACTGGCCCGATGAGACAATCTTAAAACAAAAAAACTGGATCGGTAAAAGTGAAGGCGCTGAAGTTAATTTTAAAATAGTTGATAATAATAATGACAACATAAAAGTTTTTACAACCCGTCCCGATACCTTGTTTGGTGTTACTTATGTTGTGCTGGCTCCGGAACATCCGCTTGTTGATAAAATTACAAAACCTGAATTTAAAGCCGGTGTAGATGCTTATCGTGAATCAACAAAACTTTTAACAGAAATTGAAAGAACATCTACTGTTAAAGAAAAAACAGGTGTTCCAACCGGTGCGTATGCAATCAATCCTTTAAACAATGAAAAAGTTCCTGTGTGGATAGCCGATTATGCATTAATTACTTACGGAACAGGTTGCGTTATGGCAGTGCCTGCACACGATGAAAGAGATTTTGAGTTTGCATCAAAGTTTAATCTTCCAATCCGTAAAGTGATTTTACAAGATGGCACAAAAGAAAGCGATGAGATTAAGTCTGCATTTACGGAAGTCGGAATGATAATTAATTCGGGCAGATTTAACGGACTTCGTTCGGATGAAGGAATAAAGCAGGTAATAAATTATCTTGAAGAAAATAATCTTGGCATAAGAAAAATAAATTATCGTTTGCGTGATTGGCTTATTTCACGTCAGCGTTATTGGGGAACACCGATTCCGATTATTCATTGTCCAAAGTGCGGTGAG
>JAVEUY010000455.1:0-2603 GCA_034005315.1 Ignavibacteriaceae bacterium
AATTTTATTGCTACTAAAAACTTTTTTTGATACTTCTCTAATGTCAGATTTTGAGAGACATTTCTTTACTTTGTCTTATCTCTTAATTACTTTTTTAATATCTTATTTTTTATATCGATTTTATGAAAAACCTATCATGAATTGGAGAGATAAAAAATAATTAAATGGATTCGTTTTAATACTCTTTTAAAATTGGATATCGTTTTTTGATAATTTAATAAAACTTTGATTTTAAATTACGAATTATTCAATATATTTTCATTTTAATCATTTTTATTGAAAAATAAATACTAAAATAGAATCTTTATAAATAATATTTCTTCTATTTAGGCTTTTTATTAAAAATTTTTAAATCTGATTAAGATTTATTAAATTTGTACCACAAAAAAAATACAACAACCAATAATTAACCTATTTATAGTATGGCGTTAGCTACTGAAATGAATCTTTATAACGAGTATATTAAAGAAATCGAAGAAAGAAAAGGTCAAGGATTACACCCAAAACCAATTGATAGAGCTGATTTGTTAAACGAAATCATTGCTCAAATTAAAGATACAAACAACGCAAACAGACAAGATTGTTTGAAGTTTTTTATCTACAACACTTTGCCAGGAACAACTCCTGCTGCTGGTGCTAAAGCAAAATTCTTAAAAGAAATTATTTTGGGTCAAGAAGCAGTAGCTGAAATAACTCCAACTTTTGCTTTTGAATTGTTATCACACATGAAAGGTGGGCCATCAATTGTAGTGTTGTTGGATTTAGCTTTAGGAAATGACACAGCAATTGCAAATCAAGCGGCTGAAGTTTTAAAAACACAAGTTTACCTTTACGATGCTGATATGGCTCGTATCAAGGAAGCTTATGAGAATGGAAATACCGTTGCTAAAAATATTTTAGAAAGTTATGCTAAAGCAGAATTCTTTACTAAACTTCCTGAAATTGCAGAAGAAATTAAATTAGTAACCTTCATCGCTGGAGAAGGTGATATTTCAACCGACTTATTATCTCCAGGGAATCAAGCGCACTCGCGTTCTGACCGTGAATTACACGGAAAATGTATGATTACACCTCAAGCACAAGAAGAAATTAAAGCTTTGCAAGCACAACATCCTGATAAATCAGTAATGTTAATTGCTGAGAAAGGTACGATGGGAGTTGGTTCTTCTCGTATGTCAGGTGTAAATAACGTAGCGCTTTGGACAGGTAAACAAGCGAGTCCTTATGTTCCTTTCGTAAACTTTGCTCCAATCGTAGGTGGAACTAACGGAATTTCTCCAATTTTTCTTACTACAGTTGACGTAACAGGCGGTATCGGAATCGATTTAAAAAACTGGGTTAAAAAGACTGATGCCAACGGAGAATTAGTTCGCGATGAAAATGGAGAGCCAATTTTAGAACAAGTGTATTCAGTTGCTACTGGAACGGTTTTAACTATCAATACTAAAACAAAAAAATTATACAATGGTGATAAAGAATTGATTGATATTTCAAGATCGTTCACACCACAAAAAATGGAATTTATCAAAGCAGGTGGTTCGTATGCTATCGTTTTTGGTAAAAAACTACAAACTTTTGCTGCTAAAACTTTAGGAATTGACGCACCTCTTGTGTATGCTCCTTCAAAAGAGATTCATAACGAAGGTCAAGGATTAACGGCGGTTGAAAAAATCTTCAACAAAAATGCAGTTGGTACTCTTTCGAAACAAGTGTTGCATGCTGGTTCTGATGTTCGTCTTACAGTAAACATTGTAGGTTCGCAAGATACTACAGGTTTAATGACCGCTCAAGAATTAGAATCGATGGCAGCAACTGTAATTTCTCCAATTGTTGATGCAGCGTACCAATCAGGTTGTCACACAGCTTCAGTTTGGGATAAAAAAGCACAAGCCAACATCCCGAAATTAATGCAATTCATGAATGATTTCGGATTGATTACAGCACGTGATCCAAAAGGTGTTTATCATGCAATGACGGACGTTATTCATAAAGTATTAAATGATATTACAGTTGATGAGTGGGCTATCATTATTGGTGGTGACTCTCACACTAGAATGTCAAAAGGAGTAGCTTTCGGTGCGGATTCTGGAACTGTAGCTCTTGCTTTAGCAACCGGTGAAGCTTCAATGCCAATTCCGCAATCAGTAAAAGTGACTTTCAAAGGAAGTATGCCAGAATATATGGATTTCCGTGATGTAGTTCATGCTACTCAAGCACAAATGTTACATAAATTTGGTGGTGAAAACGTATTCCAAGGAAGAATTATCGAAGTACATTTAGGAACTTTAACGGCTGACCAAGCGTTTACATTCACCGATTGGACTGCTGAAATGAAAGCAAAAGCTTCAATTTGTATTTCTGAAGATGAAACGTTAATCGAGTCTTTAGAAATTGCAAAAGGAAGAATCCAAATCATGATTGATAAAGGCATGGACAACAAAAACCGTGTACTTCAAGGATTAATCGATAAAGCAAACCAACGTATTGCAGAAATCCGTTCAGGTGAAAAACCAGCGTTACGTCCAGATGCTAATGCAAAATATTATGCAGAAGTTGAAGTAGATTTAGATCAAATCGCTGAGCCAATGATTGCTGACCCAGAT
>JAVEUY010000456.1:0-2594 GCA_034005315.1 Ignavibacteriaceae bacterium
TTCTTTCTTTAAGAATTTATCAACCTCCGATCTGAACATTATATCAAATATTGCAGAAGCAGGAAGCCCTGAAGCTCTTACTATTTTAGGAAGATTATATCAAACCGGTAATTCAACCGGAATAAATTTATCACTTGCAGCAGAATATTATATCAGAGCAACAATTCTTGATTCCCCAAGGTCTGCTTATCTGCTTTGGAAACTTATCAGGGAAAAAGATTTTTTTACAACACTTAGTGATGGTATAAGTTTCAATGACCCAACAGCTCAATTTGTATGGTATGGATTACATAAGCTTGGTTACGATAACAGATTAACTGAATCGGATGCCATTAAGCTTCTGGAAAAATCAGCAGCACAAAATCATCTGCCTGCTATTATTGAATTGGGCTATAATTATTATTCAGGCAAATATATTTCTCAGGATAAAAATAAAGGTGTTCAGCTTTGGAATTATGCAAAAGATCTAAAGAGTATTGAAGCAAATGTAAGATTAGCTGTATCAAAAATTTTCGATCAGAAAAACTTTGATGATATTTCAGAAGAATTAAAGATTTTACAGGAAGCTGAATCCAAAGGCTCTCTTCTTGCACAATTTGCTTTAGGATATTGTTATGAAAACGGAATTGGTTTTGGAAAGTCAATTCAGGAAGCTGTAAAATATTACCGTGAAGCTGCACAAAGAGGTAACCAGTTTGCTTATCAGCAGCTTAAAAGACTTTATGATAATCTCAGACCTGCTGTAGAAAGATTTAAAGTAGAATAAAATATTATGGATAAAAAAACAGAATTAAATTCTAAACTCCCGGATATCGGAACAAGTATTTTTGCAGTTATGTCAAAACTTGCAAATGATCACAATGCAATAAACCTTTCTCAGGGTTTCCCGGATTTTAATTGTTCAGATGAGTTAATCGAACTTGTTAACCACTTTATGAAAAACGGATTCAATCAGTATGCACCAATGCCGGGAACTATTGAGTTAAGAAAAGAGATATCAAGAGTAATAAAAACATTATACAGGAAATATTATAATCCGGAAACTGAAATAACAATAACTGCAGGAGCAACTCAGGCTTTATTTACAGCGTTCTCAACTCTTATTGAAATAGGAGATGAGGTAATTGTTTTTGAACCTGCATACGACTCTTACATTCCTGCAATTAAATTAAACGGCGGTGTTCCGGTAACAATTAAACTAAATGAAAAAGATTATAGTATTCCCTGGGAAAAAGTATCAGCTAATATTTCTGAAAAAACAAAATGCATCGTCGTAAATTCACCTCACAATCCAACCGGCACTGTATTAAGCCACGATGATATTTCCACTCTTACTGAGTTAGTAAAAAATAAAAATATTTATTTAATCAGTGACGAAGTATATGAACATATTATCTTTGATGGGAAAGAACATTTAAGCATTGCCCGATATGATGAACTTTCTAAAAGAAGTTTTGTAATCTCATCATTTGGTAAAACCTTTCACACTACAGGCTGGAAAACAGGTTATTGCTTTGCACCGGAAAACTTAATGAAAGAATTCAGAAAGATTCATCAATTCATTGTGTTTGCAGTAAACACGCCTGTCCAGTTAGCAATTGCAGAGTATTTAAAAGATGATTCAAACATTTTAGAATTAAAAAAATTTTATGAAGATAAAAGAAATTTGTTCAGTAATTTAATCAAAGGCTCCAATTTTAAGCTGCGTGAATGCAGCGGAACTTATTTTCAGCTTTTGGATTACTCAGATATTTCCGAAATGAACGATATGGATTTTTCAAAATACCTTATAGAAAAAATCGGAGTTGCAGTAATTCCCGTATCGCCGTTCTGTTCAACAGAAGTAAAATCAAAGATAGTACGGGTTTGCTTTGCAAAGAAAGACGAAGTGCTGATAAATGCATCAAAAAAATTACTAAGTTTGTAAATGAACGATCAAAACACCGGTTTGATAAAGCTTAGAAAAAAAGCAGCAATAATTTCTCTTGTTGTTGGCTTAAGTATGTTTGTTTTTAAAATTGCTGCTTATCTGATAACCGGTTCTGCAGCTATATTTTCCGATGCGGCAGAATCTATTGTTCATGTATTAGCAACACTAATGGCGCTGTTTAGTATTTATTTAAGCTCGCGTCCTGCTGATAGTTCTCATCCTTATGGACATGGTAATGTTGAATATTTTTCTGCCGGTATCGAAGGATTGTTAATTGTAATTGCTGCAGTAGTTATAATTATCCAAAGCGTTGATTCAATAATTGCAGGACCGGAACTAAAACAACTTGGTCTCGGTGCAGTTGTAATATCACTTGCATCAGTAGTTAATCTTATACTTGGCAATTACTTAATACGTACAGGTAAGAAAACAAATTCTATCACTTTAATTGCAGACGGGAAGCATGTTCTTACAGATTCGATTACAAGTTTTGGAGTAATCGTTGCAGTGCTTCTGGTGATTTTAACCGGAATTGAACTGCTGGATCCAATTATCGCAATACTTGTAGCACTAAACATTTTAGTTACCGGTTATAAACTTATCAGAGAGTCAATTGCTGGGTTGATGAATGAGGTTAACCAGAAAATGCTTGATAAACTAACAG
>JAVEUY010000457.1:0-2578 GCA_034005315.1 Ignavibacteriaceae bacterium
CATTCAAACCAAAAATTCTTATCTTAATTTTTGCGCCTTTGATATCGCTATTTGAGTAAAAAACAATTTTCTTAACAAATGGAGTTTCCTTGTACTTATCGTCATAATTGAATAACTTAGCATAAATCGATGGTTTATTTTCCGATAATTGACTTATATGAACTTTATGAGCATCACCAATTTCTAATTCTTTAGTTTTTTTTTGATTTAAAACCATCACTTCCTTCAGTTCAAAAACTTTTGGCTTTAATAAAATAACTTCACTTTTTGAAGATGCTTTTTTTACTTCATAACCTAAAGCCGAAAAAATCAATACTTTTTCTTCTTTTATATCCAACGAAAAACTGCCGTTGGTCTCAGATGTAGTTCCAATTGTTTCATTCTCCACCCAAATATTCACATAAGGAATAGGTTCGCCAGAAATACTGTCTTTGACCACGCCACGAATTTGTGCGGAAAGGGAAAATGAGATAAAAAAGAATAAAAATTTGTACATATTCATAAGATATAAAAACACCTCCTAATTCCGATAGCTATCGGAACATCAAGGGGACAATCCTAAAATTGACTATTTGTAAAAAAATCCGCAATCTTTCTATCATTTGAAAGTCTTGGCAACTTGTTTTGTCCGCCTAATTTACCAATGGATTTCATGTATTCTTGAAAACCGTTTTTGGGAACTTTTGTGATGACTAATGTTCGCAACACATTCCCAACAATTAAATCATCATAATACACATTTTGTTTGCGCATGGCTGCGTCAATTTTTAACGCAAAATCTTCTAGATTTTTGGGTTGATTTTCAAACTCGATGAACCATTCGTGATATGGTAAACCTTCAGTTGGTGTGATTTGAGGCGCAACTGTAAATTCATTTACTCGAACATCGGTTCCTTCCATCGCTTCTTTTAGCGCCGATTCTACTTCTTTTCCAATAACATGTTCACCAAAAGCAGAAATATAATGTTTGATTCTTCCCGAAACAATTACGCGATACGGTTTTAAACTCGTAAACTGAATGGTATCGCCAATATTGTAAGCCCAAAGTCCTGCATTGGTAGAAATGATTAAAACGTAATTAACACCTAATTCCACTTCTCCAATGGTGTATCGTTTTGGGTTTTCGGTAAAAAATTCCTCTGCTTTTATGAATTCGTAGAAAATTCCAGCATTTAATAGCAATAGCATTCCCTTTTCCTTTTGAGAATCTTGATAAGCAAAAAAGCCTTCAGAAGCTGGAAATAATTCTATCGAATCGACTTTTCTTCCAATTAAATTTTCGAATTTCGCTCTGTATGGTTCATAATTCACACCGCCGTAAATAAACAAATTGAAGTTTTTAAAAATTTCGCCAACAGGTTTGTTTGCTTTTTCCTTCAATTTCTCAAAATACATTTGTACCCAAGACGGAATTCCTGAAATCACCGACATGTCTTCGTTAATAGTTTCTTTCACAATTGCATTGACTTTGGTTTCCCAATCTTCGATGCAATTGGTTTCCCAACTTGGCATGCGATTTTTTTGTAAATATTTCGGAACAAAATGCGCTACAATTCCGGATAATCTTCCGAGTTTGATTCCGTTTTTTTCTTCTAAAATGGGACTTCCTTGCAAGAAAATCATTTTACCTTTTACAAATTCGACTTTTCCGGTTTCGTTTATGTAACTTAAAATAGCATTTCGAGCCGCTTGAATATGAAACGGCATTGATTCTTTTGTCAACGGAATATATTTGGCACCCGAAGTAGTTCCAGAAGTTTTAGCAAAATATAAAGGTTTTCCTTTCCAAAGTACATTTTCTTCTCCTTTTACGACTTTATCTACATAATGTTTTAACCCTTCGTAATCTCGAATAGGAACTTTTTGAACAAAATCGGAATGAGATTTTATCGAACCAAAATCGTGGTCTTTTCCAAATTGCGTTTGAGCCGCCTCTTTTATTAATTCTTGAAACACTTTCTGTTGGGTTTCAATAGGATTATTGGCCCATTTTTGAGTTTTGGCGTGAATTCTTTTGGCAAATAACTTGGCCGCAAAAGCTTTTACTGACATGTTAATTGAAATTGATAAATTGAGTTGGATCAATTGGGAAACCATCTTTCCATAATTCAAAATGCAATGTTGCACCCGAATTTTGAACGTTATTAGCATTTCCGGCAAGAGCAATAACTTCACCTGATCTTACAATGTTTCCTTGTGATTTTGTTACCGAAGCAGCGTTTTTATACACCGATAAAATATCATCTTTATGACGAACAATCACCACATAACCCGAACTTGGCGTCCAGTCAGAAAAAATAATCGTTCCTGCTCCTACAGATTTTATTGGGGTATTATTCGTTAAAGCGATTTTAACCGCTAAATGTTTGTTGGCTACATTATATTTTTCCAAAATAGCACCTTGTGCTGGTGGAAATAATACAAAGCTTACTTTTGGTGTCGATTTTTCGAAGACATTATATTTATCTTCTTTTATAACCTGATCTCTTAATTCTTGCTCTTTTTCTGTTGGTGAAAGTCCAGAAACATCAATTTCAGAAACATCTAAAGCTTTGATAGAATCTTTGTTCAATTTTGC